>NZ_JCACKS010000230.1:0-104154 GCF_059505505.1 Pelatocladus sp.
GCACCCTAAGAGCTAGTCACATAAAGGCTTTGATAGTTGTCGGAGATGTCTATTGATTCCAGGTTCTGTAGCAGAACCTAGTAAAACAAATTGCGCTCCTTTATTGAGTGCATGATAAATTCCATGATGCACAAGATGTACACCCTTTTGATTATCCAATCGACCAATATAAGCAATGATTGGTTTATCACTATGAGCAAGCATTAATCGCTCTCGCAAAGCTTTTTTGTTATATGCTTTTTGTTCAAAATCAGCCTGGGTATATTTGTAAGGAATGTAGCGGTCAATTTCGGGATTCCAAAAATCATAATCAATCCCGTTGAGTACCCCGCTAAATTTGTCTTGGTACAGATGCAAGGTATGACCTAAACCGCAGCCAATCTCTGTAGCTTGTGCTTCCCAAGCATGGTGGGGTGAAACTGTGGTTACAGCATTAGAGTAAACAATACCCCCCTTCATCAAGTTCAAAGCAAAGGGATTAAAGTTGTCACGTAAGTAATCGTACTGGAAGTAATACGACTCTCGGTTTAAACCCGTTCCCCGCAGAATATCAATACCAGCAAGTCCTTGGTGCTTAAAGTTGTGGATGGTATAGCAAACGCGCTGATACTCCATGCCATGATATTTATAAATTTCATAAAGCATGACTGGAATTAAGCCTGTTTGCCAGTCATGGCAATGAATGATATCAGGTCGCTTGTTGCTTTTAAGCAAGAATTCTAAAGCTGCTTTGCAAAAGAATGCAAAGCGCATGTTGTCGTCATCACAACCGTAATAGCAGCCCCGGTTAAAGAAATTGTCCTCACAGTGGGGTTCAATAAAGAAACATACCCGCCCATGTACCCAACCGCAGTACACAGAACAATGAATTGCAGCGTCATACCAGGGTACCCACAAATTGAGATAAGCGTCGTGAAGTCCCCAAATATGGTCGTAGCGCATACAATCATACTTGGGCAATATGATCTCAACAGAATGCCCACGACCTTCTAATTCCCGACTCAGTCCGTAAACTACATCACCTAAACCCCCTGCTTTAATTACAGGAGCGCATTCGGAGGCGATTTGCACAATGTACATGCCCTATCCTCACTTCACAAAACTTCATCTTTCCATCTTCTCACCAGTATAAGAAAGATGTACTCATTGACAATAGGGTAGTGGGATGATATCCAAAATTGCGATTGTTAGGTAGTGGTTAGTTGTTAATCATGTCTAATCCCCAATCCCTCACACCAAAATACATCCATAGATAACATCTCTAAGAAACTGATTCACTCGTTAGGAAGATAAATAAAACTCAATAAATTAATAGCGTAGTACTGAAAAGATAAAAAACAGCTTAGGGAGATCAATATGGCTCTTTATAAACTAACAGATTTTGATCCTAACTACCGCAATAATCTTGGTGGAAATGACATCAAAGGAATGAGTGTTTATGTAGAAGGAACTGATGAAAAGATTGGTACAGTTCATGATGTTTTAGTAGGCGAAGAAGGTCATTTTCGCTATTTAGTTGTGGACATGGGCTTCTGGATTTTTGGTAAGAAAGTATTATTGCCTATTGGACGTACTCGCGTAGATCATAATAGCGATCGCGTCTATGCTATTGGTATGACTAGAGAGCAAGCAGATAACTTACCTGAATATGACGAACGTCAAACTGTGGATTACGATTATGAAGAACGAGTACGGGGTGTATATCGTAATCCTGCACCAGTAGAAGCATCTGCTCCTCTGACTGGACAAACTAGTGTAGAGATGCCTTATCAGCCAGTTTCTAATACTGGTTATACTGGTGTTACTCCCGAATATGATCGTGACAGCTACACCTATGATCGTGAACCTTCTTTGTTTGGGTTGAATGAACAAAATCATCAAAATCTCAAACTATACGAAGAGCGCTTGATTGCCAACAAACGACGTGAGAAAGTTGGGGAAGTAACAGTTGGTAAGCACGTTGAAACAGAAACTGCAAGAGTTGCAGTTCCTGTAGAAAAAGAGCGAGTAGTCGTTGAACGAGTTACTCCCAATGAAGCAGGTAGACCAGTTGCTCCTGGTGAAGCAAATTTCCGTGAGGGTGAAGTTGCTCGCGTGGATATCTACGAAGAAACTCCCGATATTCGTAAAGAAGCTGTAGTACGTGAAGAAGTCAGAGTTAGAAAAGAAGTAGATCGCGATACTGTTGAGGCTCAAGACACAATTCGTCGTGAAGAATTGGATGTAAATAGCCCTAATCTACCAATTGATGAACAACGTTAATGATGGATGTAACGAGCCTAATATTGTTTATCAGGGTTATTTTCTTCTCGTCTAGTCCGCCAAGAATTAAAATTCTTGGCTCATAGCTTAAATTGTCTAAAAACGACTTCAAAATCTTTTAGTCCACTTTAAGTGGAGTTTTGCTGTTAGCCCAGAAATAAATTTCCGGGCGCGTTATGCTAAGAATAAAATAACCCTGGTTTGTTTATAGTCTGTCATGAGTTGAATTATTGACTACACTCATTCTTGCACTGATTTTTTTGTGCCAGTAAATAAAGTTTATGGCAAATAAGCTAAACTTTAAAGACACCAAACTGAATCAGAATTATAGCCTGTTAAAACAGGCTTAAACTTTGAAAGATAAACTTTAGTTCATAGCTAAGTGCAAGATATGAACTATAAACATGAGATTGATCACTAGTTCGATGAGAAGTGTAGGTAAATCAAATTGATTTTGCCTGCACTTAATCACTTGTAAATAAAAGTCATATGATAGTTTTCTCGCTTAATAATATTTTATTCATGAAATGAAAAAACAATTAATTAATACTAATCAAGTCCATGTTCACGATTTGCTTAACAAATTGATAAGAAAGATTAGAAATTTTGCAGTGATTGATAGGCAAGGTTTACTAATCGGTAGAGTTAGAGATTTAATTATAGATTACAATCATAAAGTTAATATAATAGTCACTAGTTTTACACCGTTACCAAGTCTCCAATCTTCGGAACATCATAGTTCTCTGCTGTTACCTAGCAAATTAATCAAGAAAATTGACATAGCTACTAAATCTGTTTTATTAGACATAGATAAATCACAAATTAAACATATGCCTGAATATTCTCAATCACCAATGACTAACAATAATAATTTAGAAACTTCCAAGATAGAGCCAGTCATTAGTACTGCTCAAGATATTAATTTAGAACAAAACGACATTGGTGAAAAAACAGAAGAAGAAATTATTCGTTTGTTAAGTGAACGATTAATTGTCAATAGAAAAAAACGAAAAGCTGGTGATATCATTGTTCGTAAAGAAATCGAAACACGAATGGTACAAGTACCAGTGCAATATGAAAAACTTGTAATTGAACAAGTCAGTCCAGAAAATAAATTACTTGCAGAATTCGCTATCAGTCAAGGAGAAATTTCTGGTGTTGAACTGAGCCAAGTAGAAAAACACGAAGTTGATATACATGATCATAATTTGACTGTAAGTGGAGACTTTAATTCACCAAAAATTGCTAGTCTGCTTTTAAATGCGATCGCATTAGAACGAAATCATGGATGTCAAAAAGTACGAGTGACTATTGTGGTCGAAAATGAAGAATATCATCAAAAATATGAGGAGTGGTTTGAACGTACGTCAGTTAAGTAAAATTTATCATAATGGGTAGGGGCGTAGACGCGCTACCCTTACAAGCTAACAAATTACAACAAAGGCAACAATATTGTAAATTTTGTACCCACACCCACTTCTGAAGATAAATTAAATTTACCACCATGCCTGGCTGTAATAATACGATAACTTACTGCAAGGCTAGTTTCTTTGTTGGCTCTTTTTTCCACAGAAAAAGATTCTATAATCTCCTGTTTGAATTTATCAGAAATTCCTAGACTATTATCCTGAATATAAATAGCAACCCATCGTGAATCTGGCACTTCTGGTATGGTAGATTCTTGAGAGATAACTTCTGTAGTAATTTTAATTCGTGGTTTATTAGCTTGTTTGATAGGGTTTAACCGATGTCGTACTGCTTCATCAAGTAATAAGTCTACAGAGTGACTTAAAAGATTCATAAATACTTGATGTAGTTGTCCAATAAAACAAGATATCGGAGGTAGACGACCGTAATTTCTAATTATTTCTATCTCTCCCTGAATACTGCTATTGATGATTAACAAAATATTATCGATACATGCATGTAAATCGGCAGGTTTGGGATAAACTTCATCAATATGACAAAAATTTTGTAAGCTAATAACTAATTTTTTTAATCTTTCTGCTCCTGTACGAATACTAGTAAGAGCTTGTAATAAATCTTGTTCTAAAAAATCAAATTCTATTTCTTGTTTGAGAGAATTTATTTCTTCACAAGGTGATGATAACTTACTTTCATAAGCTGCAATCAGTTTGAGTAAATCTTGGCTGTAATTGGAGACATAAGTTAAGTTACCCCAAATAAAACCCACTGGATCTAAAATCTCATGAGCAATCCCATCTACCAAACGTCCTAAATTTGCCATCTTATCATTTTGAATCATTTGAGCTTGGCTACGTTCGTAGCGCACTTGAGTTTCGATACCACGAATTTGCCAAGAAGCAATATTCAATTGCTGTACATCTAACAATGTGTAAGTATCATCGACAGTTTGTACAACCACTGGTTCTGCTAAAAGTTCAGGCGATCGCCTCAGCGCTAGTTGCATCGCTGCCAAAATCGGCGTAGTTTCAGGCAATATTAAAGTTGGAGTACGAGCATAACTGTAAATTACACTTAAGGGTTGGCTCAAAAATAACTCTTGTCCGTAGGGACGGATGAAAAATTCCAGCAGTCGTCGCTGCGAAATCATCCCAGTGTAATTTCCCTGTTCGACCAAAATTACTCCTGGTAGCAGTGGGTTTTTCTCAAATACTTTGGCTATCTCTGTACCAGTACAGCTAGTTTCAACTTGGAAGTTATACAATTGTAGCTCTTGGAGAGTAGACTCTAAATCAAGATCGCGATCGCTACCATTTAAAAGTAATGGCGGTGGTATTTCTGAATAATGTTCCTGTGCCACTTGACACCCTAAAATTTATACGACACGTAGACGAGAAGCCAATATTCTAACCGTTGAGATCGCTAATTGGTAATTGGTAATTGGGGTAGTAGTAGTGATTAGAGTACGTAGTGTCAATGTGTCCAAATTTTCACAGGTTTATCCTAAAGTACGATCGTTAGCTCCTACTTTATTTGTGTAGACTTACTTAATTCAGTGTTCTTCTTGTGTGCTTAAAGTTAAATAAGCAACTTTTGCTGCGGCTTGTTCAGCAGCTTTAATTGAACGTCCCTTACCTTCACCAAGTTTTTGTCCGTGCAGCCACACTTGAGCTATGAAACGATCTTGATTATTATGAGGCTGACTAATTTCTACAACTCGGTATTCTGGTAAAACCTTAAAATGCGCTTGAGTCCATTCTTGGAGAGCAGCTTTGTAATTTAGTCTAGCTGGATCAAGGCGAATTTCTGCTGCTAGTTCTTTGAAGTGAGGATCTAGCCAAGGACGAATTAAATCAAGATTGTTAGTACTAAGGTAAAGCGCTCCTAGAACAGCTTCAAAGGCATCTGCTAATCTCGATTGTTGACCAACTTTATCAGCAGTGGCACTGCCAGCCACAAGTAAATATAGTTCAAAACCGTAAGAGCGTGCTAACTGGGCTAAAATGCGATCGCTCACTAATACCGAACGAATTGCCGCAAAATCTCCTACCGGACAATTGGGATAATTTTCCCACAACACAATTGCTGACACCAACCGCACTACAGCATCACCAACAAATTCTAGATGTTCATAATTTGCTGAGTCAGATACGGTCGGATGAGTCAGTGCTAAGTCCAGCAGTTGCCATTGAATTGGTCCTTCTACTGCCAAACCCAATTTTCTGACTAGACTTTCAAGTTGTCGTTGTCGGCGTGGATAAGCGAGGGTCATCCGATTTTAGATTTTGGATTTTAGATTTTGGATTGATGAGGCACAGGTGGCACATTATGTCGCCACATTGAATGCTCTCAAAAAAGTATTGGTCAATAATCATTAGAGCGTGTTTTTTGTATAGATCAAGTACAACTTTATTAAAACATATAGCTTTATTTGACTTCATATAGGTTCATTATCTATGTATTTTGGGAAAACTTCACAATAAATAATAGCAGCCGACCCCTCTAGATAGAGGGGCATAATTACCTGTCGATCACTACCTTGCTTCATGGTCAGTTTCTACTTAGCTAGTAATCGTTGACACTGCTCAAGCATGAGTTTTACGAGTCGTGATGCTTATATCCCCCGGCTAAAAGCATGGGGATATAAGCAAACTTTCCTGAATTCATTCATCCGTGATGTGGGTTTTGCCAGAGTATCGTGGTTTTGGTTTTGCAAATGATTTGTTGTTCAAGGGAACACGAGTATTACAGAATATCGGAGTTTGGCGGGTGTTTTGCGATACAGATGTGAACAATTTACCAATGATTTCTGCTTTAAAACGAGTTGGCTATAGACAGTACAGTCAGCCTTGGGAGCGTCCGCTTTGAACTTTGTGTATAACAATAACATGAAGCGATCGCATAATTAATTACATTTCTCGGTCAAAGTCCAGCGCACCAAACTTCTGGAGAAACGCAACATGACCAAACAACCAAAGCCGCCCGTTGCACCTGTCAAACCTGTTACAGACAATTACTTCGGTACGCAGGTAACGGACAATTATCGTTACATGGAAAACTTCAATGATCAACAAGTGCAACAGTGGGTAAAAGCGCAAGCCGATTTTACAACCCATACGCTTGCACAAATTCCGGGACGCAATACCTTTTTTAAGCGCATGGTGGAATTAGACGCTTCTGTTCCGGCAAAAGTAAGCTGCGTGTTGCGCCTTGCTAATAGCAAAATTTTCTACCTCAAATCTACGGCGCAAGACGATGTGTGGCAACTGTACATGCGAGACGGCATGAACGGCAACGAAATGCTTTTGGTTGATCCTGACAAGTTTAAACAAGAAACAGGCAACCCGCACGCAATTAACTGTTTTATCCCCTCGTGGGATGGCAAGTATGTGAATTATAGTATTTCGGCAAATGGTTCAGAAGAGGCTTCGCTTTATGTGATCAATACTGAAACTCTTGAAAATATAGACAAACCGATTTCGCGGCTGCATTGGGGCGGAGTTTGGTTGCCTGATAACCAGTCATTTGTCTACACCCGCGATCAAGAGATGAAAGAAGGCATGGCGAAGACTCAAAAGTATCAAAAAAGCAAAGTCTATTTGCACAGACTTGGCACAGATATAGAACAAGATAACCTTATCCTCGGTCATGAAGTGACTTCTTTGGTGAACATTTCAACTGTCGCAGTTCCCTTTGTTATTGCCCTTCCCAATTCCGACTATATATTTGCAGTCATCCTCTACGGTACACAGAAAGAACTAGATCTCTATGTCGCCACCCTCGCTTCATTCAATGAAGGTACACCAGAGTGGAAAAAGATTTGCGATGCGATCGATGAAGTCATACTTTTTGAAGTGCATGGAGAAGAGGTGTATTTGCTAACGCATAAAAATGCGCCTCACTATAAGATAGTCAAAACTTCGCTGAAAAATCCTGACTTTTCGAGTGCTGAAATTGTCATGGCAGAAAGCGATCAGATAATTGAGTATATATTTGCCGCTCAAGATGCACTTTATGTACTAACAAAGAATAATGGTAGTAACAAATTCATCCGCATTACTTACGACGGTAAAACAGAATCACTCAATCTGCCGTTTGCTGGCACAGTTGACTTTTTTGGAAATGACCCCAGAATCACCAAAAATGATCCCAGAGTGGCAGGAATTTTGCTCAGTGTTACGACTTGGACAAAATTTTACAGCATCTACGAATACGAACCGCAAACCAATCAACTCACGCAGACACAATTACAATCGCAAGGTAAATATGACGCACCAGATGATTTAGTAGCTCAAGAAGTCGAGGTGCGATCGCACGATGGGACGATGATACCGCTTTCTATTGTCCACAAAAAAGGTATCAAACTTGATGGTTCAAATCCATGCTGGTTGATTGGTTATGGGGCTTACGGTTTTTCCATGTACTTAGGCTATCAACAACAAAATTATGCCTGGTATGAGAAAGGTGGTATTATGGCGATCGCTCATGTGCGCGGTGGTGGTGAAAAAGGTGAAGCGTGGTATCGCGCCGGATTTCAGCAAACAAAGCCCAACACTTGGAAAGATTTTATTGCTTGTGCTGAATATCTAATTAAAAAAAAATATACCTCGCCTGCAAAACTGGCGGCAGAAGGCGTTAGTGCAGGTGGTATTTTGATTGGTAGAGCCGTTACAGAACGTCCTGATCTGTTTGCAGTAGCAATTGCACGGGTAGGCGCGATGAATGTAATTCGCTTTGAAACAATGGCAAACGGAGTGAACAATATTCGCGAATTTGGGAGTTGCGCCACCGCAGCAGGGTTCAAAGCACTCTACGAAATGGATGCATTTTTGCATGTCC
This sequence comes from Pelatocladus sp., assembly GCF_059505505.1. Lineage (NCBI taxonomy): Bacteria > Bacillati > Cyanobacteriota > Cyanophyceae > Nostocales > Hapalosiphonaceae > Pelatocladus > Pelatocladus sp. The sequence goes on from NZ_JCACKS010000230.1 coordinate 8,527, forward strand.
AAAATGGTGTGAACTATCCAGCAATGATAATAATCCACGGCATCACTGATCAACGATGCGAACCTTGGCAATCAACAAAATTTGCGGCGCGAGTTCAAGCCGCCTCAGCAAGTGACAAACCTATCTTACTCCGTATTGACTATGAAACAGGACACGGCGTTGGTTCAACCAAAACGCAACGTCTCCAAGAACGAGCCGACATCTTCGCCTTTATGATGTGGCAATTTGGGTATTAAGGGATCGAGGATCAAGGACAGGGATTAATTTAGCAGCAAACTTATAAGGAAGGCTGGCTGAAAACCCGCCCCAAACAGCAACGTAGTTGCGAATTTCGTGATTAGTATCAGTGGTCGATTTTTCATTCCCTTGTTGTAGTCGAAAAGCCTTTAAAGATGCCATAGCATGGTATTATTACAACGACTATTCAGGCTAACTGTATGGTTACAAGTCCTTTGACATTAAACCTAGACACGGTTCACCTAACGGATGAACAGTTCTATCAGCTATGTCAAATTAACCGCGAGTTGCAATTTGAACGAACGCCCAAGGGAAAATTAATTATTATGCCACCCGTTGGCGGAGAAAGTGGGAATCGAGAAGCCGAATTAATGATCGATTTGGGAATATGGAATCGCCAAACGCAACTCGGTTATACTTTTAGTTCCTCTACTATATTTAAGTTACCTAATGGTGCTGACCGTTCTCCAGATGTTGCTTGGATTCGCAGAGAACGATGGGAAGCACTCACACCTGAACAAAAACGTAAATTTCCTCCCATTGCACCAGATTTTATCATCGAGTTAAGGTCAGCAACCGACGACCTAGAAACCCTACGTCAGAAAATGCAAGAATATCTTGATGCAGGAGTGCAATTGGGATGGTTGATTAATCCTCAACAGCAGCAAGTGGAAATTTATCGTCCAGGACAAGATGTGGAAATGCGAAACTTTCCTACAGAATTATCCGGTGAAAATATATTGCCAGGATTTAGGTTAAATCTATTTAATTATTAAGTATTGACTTCTCCGACGCTTGCTTTAGCGCGTGGGATTCTTCCAGAAAAATATTTTCTGTGGCATAGTCAAAGATGCTCTACTGATTCCTTATTCAGGTGTTGTCACTAACAATAGAGTCAGCATTACTGTTATCAAACTAATGACTACGCTCTATATATTTAAGCTGACGGTGTTACGCGATCGCTCATTTGTCTTAACTTCTAAGAAACACATTCGGTAGCTAAACCATCAAACGCAACTGCGAACCTTGCTGACTTTTATTCACCTCAATCCGTGCTTGAAAAGCTTCCTTCAGGTGTGGCATATGTGTCACTGTGAGAATACAAGCAAAATCCGGGGCGATCGCATTAATTGCAGCAATCAGGCGATCGCATCCTTCTGTATCCTGTGTACCAAAGCCTTCATCAACAATCAGCATTTGCAAAGCAGCTCCGGCGCGTTGTGCAAGTAATTTTGCCAAAGCTAAACGAATCGCAAAGTTAATTCTAAACGCTTCCCCACCAGAGTAAGTTTCATAGGCTCTTGTACCTCTAGCATCGGCAATCAAGATATCTAAAGTATCAATTAACTTGCTATTTTTCTTCGTAGCTTTACCATTACGTCCAGCTTTTTGTGTCACAAATTGTACATGTAACTGATTAGCACTAAGGCGGGAAAGAAGTTGATTTGTCTCTGCTTCTAGTTGCGGCAGGACGTTTTCAATCATCAGTGTTTGGATACCATTTTTACCAAAAGCTTGAGCTAATTCGTGGTAAACACGGTGTTGATCTTTGGCTTGTTGCTGTTCTTGCTGCTGTTGCTCATATTGAGTTTGCAGCATATCGAGCTGGTGCGCCATTTGTTCTAAGCGCCCCAATTGGGTGATTTGTTCGTCAAGTTGGCGACGCCGAGTTGCTAATTGCTGCTCTAAAGCTTGAATTTGGGCTAGAGGATTGCCTGTTTCCTCAAGTTGACTAATAATACTTTCAATTTGGCTTTTTAGTTTTTGCCTTTCTGCCCATCTTGCTTGTAAAGCTACTTCTAATTCTTGCGCTCTAGCTTTAAGTTGCGGATACTGCTGTTGTGCTGCTTGTAATTGTTGGTGGCGCAATTGCCAACCTTGGGCTTTGCGTACAGCAACACGGAGGTTATTATGCTGTTCAGTGTCATAACCAAGTTCGGCGATGAAATTATCTAAAGCGGTGATTTGTTTAGCACATTCAGAATCAATCGCCTCTTGCTTAATTCTTGCTTGCAACTGGTCAATTTGTGCTTGCAGTTCTGGTTTTTTCGCTTCTATTTGGGCTTGGCGTTTGGTAGCGTCTCTAATCTGTCCTTGTTTAATTTCTGCCCAACGCCAGCGTTCTACTTCACTGCGAGCTAAGGCGTGATTTTGCTCATTATAGTTGAGTTGTTGCAGATAATTTTCTAACTCTAGGAGTTCGGCTTGTTTGTCGGGTGCATATTCGCCTAGTTGGAGCGATCGCTCTAGTTGTTGTTTTTGAACCGCAATATCTTGTAATTGTTGTTCAACATCAGTTGTTGCTTGTAACTTAGCTGCTAATTGTCCTCTTTGTTCTCGTAATGTGTCATAGGGAGACAATTGTTGAGATATATCTCGATATTCTTGTCTAAGTACCTGAATTTCTCTGTCGGAAACAGCCATCTGTTCTCGAACTACCCACAATTGTCCTTCTGTATCTTTATACTCAGATTTGGTTTTATCTACAACTCGATTCCAGTGATGCTCATCCAAACCCCTTTCGCACAGAGGACAAATGGCGTTGGGAGTTTGCAGCATTTGGATTTTTTGCTCTAGTTCTCCCAGCAATCTTTCATAATCGCGTTGATGAGCTTGCAACCGTTCAATAAAATTCCGTCGTTCTTGTCCTTTTTCCTGAACTCGTTGCAGATAGACTCGCTTTTTCTCCAATTCTTCAATCTGGATTGCGACTTCCATCACCGCTTGTTGCAGTTGGGGTTGGCGTCGCTGCTGAGATTGTAATTGATTTTCTGTGGCTTGTATTTGTTCTAATCGTGCTACTAATCCCGCTTGTACGCGCACGATTTGGCTGTGTAAAGTTGCTCGTTGTTGCAGCAAGGGAGAAACTTGTAATTGCAATTCATCCAATTGAGCTAGATGCTGACGCGCTGTTGTCAATTTAGACAAAGCTGCTTCGACTTCACTCGATTTATTGAGAGTTTGTTGAATTTCTGCATCTTGCTGACGTAATGCTTCTAATTGCGCTTGCGTTTGTTGCAGTTGTCGTTCTATTTCGTTAATTTGTTTGGTCAGCTGCTGTTGCTTTTGTTGACGGGTGGTTTGAGCGCGGGTGTATTCTGCAAATTTGGTACTTGTGGCTTCTTCTTGAGCTTGTAGATTTTGGTATCGGCTGTATCCGGTGGTGATTTCTGCTTCTTGAGCTAATAATTCTTCTAATGTGGATAGCTGAGTTGCAATTCGTTCCCGCTCGTGTTCGAGGCGATCGCAATCTTGAGTTAAGTTTTGATATTGCTGTCTGACAAAATTTAGTTGCTCTTCCCAATTCTGTCGTTGGTGCTGGACAACTTGCAAACTTTGTAATTTAATATTTTCAAAAGCTTGTACTTGTTGGAGTTGATTGTGTTCGTTTTCTAAGGTGACTCGTTGAGTTGCGATCGCCTCTCGTTCTTTGAGTTGAATTTTCATCGACTCCAAAGAGCGTTCTAATTCTTCGGCTTTGGCTTTAAACTGACGCGATAAATCTTTTGATCGTTCTTCTAATTCATCATATTGATGAAGTTTTAATAATTCCGCTAATATTTCCTTGCGTTCGCTTGGACGTTTGAGCATAAATTCATCTGCTCGACCTTGACGCAGGTAAGCAGAGTTAATAAAAGTATCGTAATCTAGCTTAATATGCTGCAAAATCGTATCTTGAGTTGCCCTTACTCCTTTACCACTCAGTGAGCTAAACCCTTTTGGTGTTTCGATTTGAAATTCCAAAACACTACTACCACCACGAGCGCGAGTACGAATCACTCGATAAGTTTGCTCTTGGCTGATTCTAAAAACGAAATCTACTTGAACTTCTTTTTCGCCAGTGTGGACAACATCATCTTCAGTATTGGCTCTGCTTTCCCCCCAAATTGCCCAGGTGATCGCTTCCAATAAAGAAGATTTACCAGCGCCATTAGCCCCACAAATACACGCCGTATGCAAACCGCGAAAATCCAAAGTTGCATCACGGTAACTGAGGAAATTTTTCAGAGTTAGTTGAACAGGGATCATCTAGACTAGAAAACCATACCTTTTTTTAATTAGTAGCAGCACACCACTCTTTTTGTTAGTTTAACTAGATAAAAATCATGTTTCTAGTCTTAAAGACATGAATTTTACAATTGTTAACAATAATTGGAGAGATTTTTTTCTTGTTAATTTAATTATTTTGCTTCTGGCGTATAAAAATTAAACCCAGGTTAACATAAGATAGTCTTCATTTCTTTGCCATGTCTTTCGCTTTGCAAGCAGAGAGCTAGCTGCGGGATTTGTTAGTTATTAGAGTTGTGGATGGTTGCTTGCATGAAAAATTGTTGATCTGACAAATGAAGAGTAGGAGCAAATAAAAGCGGGTAGTTTGAGATTTTCTTGATTAGGGCTGGTAGATAAGAATGAGCGATCGCAATTTTGCTTTGAACAAGAAAAAATTTAAATATGGTAACATTCACTCTATTTTCATTTTGTTACAATTGATTCTTATCTTTATGAATTCCTCCTTATACCAATTTAATATGAAAATGCATATATATAGAGAGAAGCAAACTCGATAAATTTAAATAGCAATGAGCCGCTCATTTAAGATTGAAATCGCAGATAGCGAAGAGGAATTAAAAAAACGTCTACAAACAGCTAACTGGGGAAACCAGAAAGAAAAACTACAGATGTTGTAGTGGCTCAAAACTCGGCGAGTTAAGGAGCAACAAGAAATCTGAATAAGTAGTCGGATCAGGAGATGAGTAGAGATAATAAAGATAAGAGAACAAATGACAAATGACAAATAACAAATCATCAATCATTCAACTAGAAAATATCTTTAAAATCTACGGTAGTGGTGAAACTGAAGTCAAAGCACTCAACGATGTGAATTTGGTGATCCACGAGGGCGAATATTGTTCAATTATGGGACCATCTGGTTCTGGTAAATCTACAGCTATGAATATAATTGGCTGTTTAGATCGCCCCACATCAGGACATTACTATTTAGATAACCTCGATGTCGCACAAATGGATGATAGCGAACTTGCTCACATTCGGAATAAAAAAATTGGCTTTGTCTTTCAGCAATTCCATCTTTTGTCTCAGCTATCAGCACTAGAAAATGTGATGTTGCCGATGGTGTATGCTAGTGTGGACTCTGCCGAAAGACGCGATCGCGCGGCCGAAGCACTCAAGCGCGTTGGTTTGGAAAAACGTATTAACAACAAACCGAATCAATTATCTGGGGGACAACAACAAAGGGTAGCGATCGCCCGTGCAATTGTCAATCGTCCGGTATTAGTGCTAGCAGACGAACCCACTGGTGCGCTTGATTCCCGTACCACCCAAGAAGTATTGGATATTTTTACTGAACTCAATACCACTGGGATTACTGTCGTCATGGTAACTCACGAACCAGAAGTTGCTCGCCAAACTCAACGTATCGTCTGGTTTCGTGATGGACAAGTTGTACATTCCCACCTCACCCCGGCTGATTTGACTCAGATGGCAGTATCATGATCATCATCTACAAACGCGATCTAGAAAATGTTGACTGGGAGGAAATGAAAGCAACGCTCAGTCAAGATAAATTTGACAATGGTAGGAGTCCAGAACAACTAAGAGTATCGTTTGCTAATAGCTATGCAACTTGTATTGCTTATGCAGGCGATCGTATCATTGGAACTGCTCGTGTTTTATCTGATGGTGTTTGTAATGCTTACATTGTCGATGTTTGGACATTTAGTCCTTATCGCCATCAAGGTATTGCTACTACCATGATGCGAACTCTATTGACAGAATTACAAGGGCAACATGTGTGTTTATTTACAGATGATACTATTGATTTTTATAAAAAACTTGGCTTTACCCAGAAAGAAACCTGCCTAGAATTAGTCGTCGGTAACTGGTTGAATAATCAAGTATAGTATCTCTCTTCTATTTTGAAAATTTAAAAACCAAATTTCTGAATTCTTTGAATAAGTCGGAAATCTTGTTTTTCATAGGAGTTGTAAAAATTGAGAGATCAGATCCCCGACTTCGCATGAGTTGTCGGGGATCTTGTTTTTCACGAATAATTTAATTTCTCTATCTTTCAATAGAGGAGAAATATCTATCTACAGATATCAAGGTTGAATTGGTTCACTCTGATAGAATCTCGACATAAACAAAAAATTATCAGAGGGGATTCTTATGTCTGAAGAAATTAAACCAAATGTTGAGCAAGCTTCTACTGAAGATGCAAAACTAACTGCTGAAGAAATTGCCAGTGGTGAAGCAAAAGCGCCTAGTGTTGATATGGACAAAGATTATCAAGCAGCACAGCAATTGAGTGTGGGTAAGGGTGCAAAAGCAAGCCAAGACGCCACTGCACCAGAATATCAAATGGCTGAATCAGAGGAGAAAAAAACGGAAGCAAAATCAACAGGCGATCCTGCTGATTATAAAGCAATGGCAGACGAAATTGGCTCTAAGTAATACTCATTAGTCATTTGTGGGAATAATTTTGACAATTGACCAGTTATTAGTTATCAGCTTCTATCGTTTAATCAGCGTCCTTGCTCCTCAATATGATTGATGGAGAAAAATAAATTTTCTTTCTTGTAAAATCCCCTAAATTTATTTATGGGGATTAATTATTAACTGATAACTGATAACTGTTAACTGTTATTTACTACCTCTAGCAATTGACTAGGGTGTTGAATCAAATAATTGGGTTTTTGTTTAGCTAATACCTCTGGAGAATTAAAGCCCCAAGTAACTGCTACTACTTTAATATTAGATTTTTTAGAAGCTTCGATATCTCTAGTTTCATCACCAACATAAATGACTTCTTCTAGTTTAATTTGTTTTTGTCTTAGCACATTATTAATAATTGTTGTTTTCCCAAAAATAGTTATACCTGAATAAATAAATTCAAACAAATTATCTAATTCATTAATTTTCAAGAATTCTGTAACATTATCTTTAGAATTAGATGTGATAATTCCTAAATGATGACCGGCATTTTTTAGGTCTATTAAGGCTTCTTTCATCCCGGAAATTGGTTTTAGCTCTGGTATTTTCCTTTTTAATTCCCCTTTGACTTTTTTCACTAAAAAAGGTATCTTGAATACAGAAATACCTGAATAACTAAGAATTTCTCTAGAAGTTAAATTTCTCAACAAAGCTAGTTCTTCCGGAGTAATTTGCACATAACCAAAATCTTTAGCTAAACGGTTGGCTATAGTTACAAGTGCGTCTACTGTATCAGCGATTGTGCCATCGAAATCAAAAATAATTACTTTCTGGGTCATTCTTGTGCCTGTTGGAATGCGTTTAGATTAGCACGGGCATTCCGTCGTAACATTTCTGGCTTAATTCGCCGTAACGCCGATGCTGGAAATCGTTCATCCCACTCATAATCTGAGATTTGGGCTAATTCTACCAGCTTAGGCGCAATATTCCCAGGATATGGCTGAAATTCTTCCACGTCAGTTGGACTAGCAAAACGCTGATTCCAAGGACAAACATCTTGGCAAATATCACAACCAGCAACCCAACCTTGTAAATTGGATGCGATCGCCTCTGGTAATTTTTCCTGGCGATTTTCAATTGTATGATAAGCAATGCAGCGATTAGCGTCTACCACGAACGGACTAGTTATAGCATCTGTAGGACAAGCTTCTAGACAGCGAGTACAATTTCCACAATGTTGTGTATGGGGTTTATCTGGATCTAACTCTAAGTTTGTTAGCACTTCTCCCAAGAACACCCAAGAGCCATATTCTCGCGTAATTACATTACCATTTTTGGCAATCCAACCAATTCCAGCTTTTTGCGCCCAGACTTTATCTTGAACTGGCCCTGTATCTGCATAATACCGCGCTTGGATGTTTTCACCTTGTCCCTGCAACCAGTTAGAGAGTGCTTTCAATTTTTTATGCATGACTTTGTGATAATCTCGTCCCCAAGCATAACGAGAAATTTTGGCATACTCTTCACCTCCAGGGCGTTGATGGGGGGTATAATAGTTAAGGGCTACACAAATTAGCGATCGCACTTCACTCATCACTAATCTAATATCTTGACGCTTGGGAGAAGTCATCCATTCCATGTCGGCATGATAACCAAGCTCGATCCATGCTCGCAACTGCTGCATTTGTATATCATCTGTCCCATAGATAGCAGCTATTCCTACTTTGTGGAATCCTAACTCTACAGCTTTTTGTTTAACTTCAGCACTATTTGTTCCTAGCAATTGATTCATTTATCTTATCGAAAAGTTGCCGTACCTACGGCGTATTTATTCTACACTATCCAGTCAATGCATACATTTGCTGTTTTTTAGATATACTATTTGTAAATTTTATTTGCAGTTTGTAAATTAATGATGCAATATGTATATTGGACTTTGGACAAAGTCCAATGAATTCCAAAAATGTTTATTTCACTTGAGTAACACGCCAACTCAGCTTGAGGTTCACCCAAAAATTCCAAATAGTCGCAATGGCGATCGCAATCAAGTTTGCAATATAGCGGTTATGAATCATGAAATTAAACACCAAGTTCAACACCAACACATTCAAAACCAAACCAGCCAAACAAATAATGTTGAATTTCAAAAACCTCTTCATACGCTGACGCCATGAATTCTGTTGCATCGCCACATCTGCAAAAGTCCAAGCATCATTCCACAAAAAATTATTAAAAATCGCAATCTCACCAGCGAAGATTTTACTACGAGTTAGGGGCAATCCCAAGGTCGTTGGGTCGCTGAGTAAGTAAAGCACCGCCATATCCACAAATACTCCACTTAGTCCCACTAAACCAAAACGGACAAATCGACCAACTGGGAAGTTTTGGCTTAATCTTCCAATGTGTCCAGTGGAAAGGCGTAACCGCAATAAATGATGAATGTATTCTAAATATTGTTTCCAAGTAACCTTGCTCTCACCCTGTTTGCGTTCACAAAATACATAACCAACTTCAGCGATCTGCTTAATTTGACCACGCCCGATCACCTCTAGCAATATTTTGTATCCTACGGGATTCAGAGTCACATTGACTATGCTGTGGCGACGGAAGAGGAAATAACCGCTCATTGGGTCTGAAACTTTACCAACTACGCTAGGTAAAATTACTAATCCTAGCAACTGAGCGCCACGAGACAAAAAACGCCTTATTAAATTCCAACTAGAGACTCCCCCGCCATCTACATGACGACTAGCAACGGCTAAATCTACTCCCTGGACAATTGCATCTAGTAGTTGTAGTAACACATGGGGCGGATGCTGTAAGTCACCATCTATCACCCCTAGAATATTTCCTTTTGCTACTTGCCAACCCCGAATTACTGCGGAGGAAAGCCCCCTTTCATGCTGACGCCGCATCACTTGCAATTGCGGGTATTGTTGCATTAAAGATTGTGCTACTTGCCATGTACCGTCTAGACTATCATCATCTACCACTATCAATTCGTAGTTTTCTGGGATACGCTCATCCAGTAATTGAGTTAATCTTTGAATGATTTTTTCGATATTAGCAGCTTCGTTGTAAGTCGGAATTACCAGCGAAAACCATACTAATTCTTGAGACGGTAATTCTGGTATCTGCAAGGTTCCTGATGGAACTGCTAACAATGAACTGGGTTGGTTTATATTCATTCAGCAAACTAGAGATTATTAAAAAGCAACAACATTTGCATTTGGCGAGAGAACTGATGTCGTTTATATTACTCTTTAGTTAATGTTTAAGATAGTTTATATTTCTTTAAATTTTCATACAACTCAGTGTATACAAAAATTAGTAATAGCTATTACATAAAAATTCATTAGATTTTTCAGTATTTTATGCTTTGAGTTATTAATAATTTCGTAAAACTCAAATTTTTTGAGAAACTAGATCACATAAACTATTCTCAATAAGCTTATAAATCAACAATAGATTTTTTAATATCTAATATAATCTTTATAATTGTTTTGACCATGAATGACCATGAATTTAAATAACACATAATTAGATGAAATACAATAAATTTACAGACGTGCAATTACTTTAGGTGTCGTAACTTTAGTTACATTGAAATCTAAAAAGTTAAATACTGAAAATATCAAAACTTAGTTAGTAGAATTTTATTAGTTTAGTATAATCAATTCCCAGTCAATCCAGTCCTTGAGAGCAACAGTATATAAAGTGATAAATAGCACATTAGAAAAAATTCTTGATCATGCCTTGATGGGGTACGATTTATCTTCTGAACAAGGATTGGTATTATTACAACAATCTGACGCAAGTTCAATTGCTGCGGTTCGTATGACAGCAGATAAACTGCGTCAACGGCAAGCAGGCGACACAGTTACCTACGTGATCAATCGTAATATCAACTTTACTAATATCTGCGAACAGCACTGTAGTTTCTGCGCTTTCCGACGAGATGAAGGTGACGAAGGTGCTTATTGGTTAGATTGGACGGCTATTTTAGAAAAAACACAAGATGCTGTCAAGCGTGGTGCAACAGAAATTTGTATGCAAGGTGGGTTAAATCCAGCAGCAAAAATCAACGCTAAATCCCTGTCTTACTACCTTGAATTAGTAAGAACTATTAAACAGGAATTTCCTCATCTGCATCTACATGCTTTTTCTCCTCAAGAAGTACAATTTATCGCTAGAATCGATGGTCTAAGTTATGCTGAGGTAATTGCTGCTTTACGAAATGCTGGTGTAAATTCTATGCCTGGAACAGCAGCTGAAGTATTAGATGATGAAGTGCGGCGCGTACTATGTCCTGAAAAAATTGATACAGCAACTTGGTTAGAAATTGTCACTACAGCTCATAAATTGGGTATGCACACCACTAGTACAATGCTGTCGGGACATATTGAGAATCCAAAACAACAAATTCAGCATTTAGAAAAATTGCGATCGCTCCAACAAACTGCCATCAATCAAGAATATCCAGCGTGTATTACTGAGTTTATTTTATTGCCATTTGTGGGACAAGAAGCGCCCAAACCCCTACGCCGCCGTGTAGGGCGCGATCAGCCCGTGTTAGAAAATGCACTTTTGCTTACCGCAGTCGCAAGGATTTTTTTAGGAAAGTGGATTCCTAACCATCAACCGAGTTGGGTAAAACTAGGACTTGCAGGAGCGATAGAAGCTCTAAATTGGGGCTGTAATGATATTGGTGGAACATTAATGGAAGAACACATTACCACCATGGCAGGAGCAATAGGGGGTACATGTATGGAAGTTGAAACCTTACAAAGTGCGATCGCTTCTCTAGGAAGACCTTATCAACAACGAGATACTCTTTATCAAAACATAGGCAATAGTTAGTCATTGGTCATTGGTCAACAAGTCAAAAGTTCTTAATTTTGAATTTTGAATTTTGTATTTTGAATTGTTTTGTCCCCTTTTTCTCTCACACTAGACCTCTTGCAAAAATATTTTTACCCCACCCTAACCCTAAGCGTTTACGGGGAGGGAACTAAATCTTCCCCCCGTGAACGGGGGGATTGAGGGGGGTTCATTCGACTTTTGCAAGAGGTCTACTCTTACCCTTGGAATGATCCCCAGGATACCAATCCAGGATAGGATGGACATTGATTTACATATAGTTTCACATCAATGATTATGAAGCGCTATTGGTCACGTCTGCTTGCTCTGGTCTTAGTTGTAGCTATTGGCCTAATAGGTTGTTCAGGTAGCCCAGATGGTTTGTCTGGCGATTATCGCCAAGATACATTAGCTGTACTCAATACTTTAAGACATACCCTAGAGTTACCAGACGATTCACCAGAAAAATTAGCAGCGCAATCACAAGCGCGTCAACAAATTAATACTTTTGCAGCTCGTTATCAACGAGATAATTCTGTTGCAGGTTTGGGTTCTTTCACAACCATGCGAACAGCTCTCAATTCTCTTGCTGGACACTATAGTTCTTATCCCAATCGTCCTGTACCGAAAAAGCTCAAGGATCGTTTAGAAATGGAGTTTAATCAGGTCGAAATGGCGCTACAGCGTGGTGCGTAACAGACAATTACGCACCAGTCGATTGTCTAAAGTCATTGAGGGGTAAAGCATTTGTACCAAGATATTTCGTTTTTATGAAAAGTTATACGTACAAATGCTTCACCCATACAAGAATTTTTACTAGTAACTATTGCACTACGTGTTATAATTGCTTGCTTTGTCCTTAAGGAGTGTCAAGCAATAATTTTTACCATTAAATTAAATAAAAAATGCGGCAACACAAATGAGGTTTTGAAAGTCAGTAAAATTGGGCTGCAAAGCCTCAAAACTGAGTTTGGAATTTTACACACTTGTTCCCAAATCAAATGAGTTGGAGTTAATAGTTTTTTTGTTATTTTATTGCTAAGTATGCTTAAACGTCCCCTGAATGTTGTAAAGCCAATGTTCTTTTGGCGGCGTCTTTTCGCTGCGGTTTTCAGCAGTACTTTGCTGATGCCATACTTTGAAACTCAGCCTGCACAGGCGCAAGAAGTCAACCAATTTTGCCAGATATCAGCAGCAGAAGCGCAAGCAAAAGAAAAATTACGTTTGTCAGCCCTTCAAGGCGATCAACAAGCGCAAAACCAGTATCAACAACTTGTGCGCCAACATACACAAACTGTACAAGAATGTCGAAATCGCAACTGGCCACAAGTCCAAGCAATTTGGTTGCGTTTATATCCCTGCGACATTCAGCCGGGTACTATCGACAGAATTATGGATCGAATTGTCAACAAAGGCTATAACCAAGTCTATTTGGAAGCTTTTTACGACGGACAGGTTCTATTACCAGCAGCAAATAATCCTACAATATGGCCTTCTGTAGTTCGCACGCCAGGAGAAGAAAAAGCTGATTTATTATTGAAGGCAATTCAAGAAGGACAACAACGGGGTTTAAAGGTTTACGCCTGGATGTTTACCGCTAATTTTGGCTATACCTATGCCCAGCGTCGTGATCGAGAAGGAGCGATCGCTCGCAATGGCAAGGGTCAAACAAGCTTGTATGTTGTAGATGATGGTTCTCAAGTATTTATTGACCCATACAACGTGCAAGCAAAGCGCGACTATTACCAGATGGTACAAGAAATTTTACGCCGTCGTCCAGATGGAATTCTGTTTGATTATGTGCGCTACCCACGACAAACAGGGGGGGATTCTATCGCCACTAAAGTTACAGATTTGTGGGTATATAGTGAAGCTACCCAACAAGCATTATTTCAACGGGCGCAGAATAATAAAGGGTTGGAATTAATTCGCCGCTTTTTAACTAAGGGATATGTGACAGCAGGAGATATCAGTGAAGTTGACAAACTTTATCCTCAAGAAGCAGAACCGATGTGGCAAGGACGTACACCACCGCCACCGCCACCGGCAGAACCATCATTACCAATAGGACAAAAAGCAGTCGCTGCGGTTATCCCCCCCGCACAAAGACAACCAATACTGCAATCAGAATTATGGCAGCTCTCTGTTGCTCACGCCATGCAAGGTATTCTAGATTTTGTCAATCTAGCTGCTTATCCAGCCCAAAAGCTTGGTATTCCCGCAGGTGTAGTGTTTTTTCCGGATGGAAACCAAACTGTTGGAAAAGGTTATGATTCCCGCTTACAGCCTTGGGATCGGTTTCCAAATTCTCTAGAGTGGCATCCTATGTCTTATGCTAATTGCGGCAATGTTGATTGTATTGCAGCGCAAGTCAAGCAAGTACTAAGTGCAGCTAAACCAGGTACAAAGGTGATTCCTGCGATCGCTGGTCAATGGGGTAAAAATGTCAATGGTCGCCCATCGCTAGACGCACAAATGCAAGCAATGAGACCATTCGCCTCGCAACTTAGAGGGGTGAGCCATTTTGCCTATTCTTGGCAAGATCCTGAACACGACCAAGAACGGAAATTCTGTCGGGCGAAGTGATCGGGGAGAGGGAAGCGGAAGGGGGACAAGGAGGACAAGGGGAGCAGGGAGCAGGGAGCATGGAGACGCACTAGACGCGGAGAAAAAAACCAATGCCCGATCCCCGATCCCCAATGACTATTGACTAATCACTAACTTTGTTTCTGTACAAACAGCATCTAAGGGTTTATCCCAAGGTTCAACAGGTAATTGGGGTAAGTAGGCAAAATCAAAGACAATGCCAATAGTTGATTTATTTGCCCAATCAGGTGCAGCAAGCAAGCGATCATAATATCCCCCCCCGTAACCCAAGCGATAGCCTTGCTGGTCACAAGCAACACAAGGTACAAGAATTAAATCTACTTGCTCCGGCTCTATAATTGGGGCTTCAGGATCAGGTTCGGTAATGCCGTATGTCCCAATATTTACTGAATCACTGAGTATCCAAATATGCCACGACAGAGAATTGCTGATGCAGCGAGGCATACCCCATATTTTTGGAGAGTGATTATCTTGCCCAAATAAAAAACTCAAATCGGGTTCCTGACGAAAGCTGAAATAAGCCAGTACTGTTTTGGCTTGGGTAAACTGAGGTGAGTTGAGAAGGTTAGTACAGATGCGATCGCTTTTTTGTTTCCATTGTGCTACTGATATTGATTGACGTTGTTTGAGAAGCGATTTTCGTAGTTTCGCTTTATCTAGTTGGCTATCAACTTTATCCACGCGAGAAAACTTATTTGTGCGTTTATATTGTAGTTCTCAAATCTCCACCATCAACAACTAACCATCAATAACTAATCTTATTAACTCTTTGACTTGATTAGCGATAAGGGGATGTGAATCTTTTTGCAATTGGGGCAGAATTTTGATCAAAATGCGGGGTGATACTACATTCAAATAGGCGATCGCAGCTTCTCGAACAAAGCCTGTGGGATGACTCAAACTTTCTAAAACTTGTTCTGTGGTGAGCCGGATACGCGCAACTTGAGCAAAATGGAAACAACAAGCCAAGCACCAATCAGAAAGTAAGTTTTTATGCATTAATAAACTACGGGTACGTTCATTAACTGACATTTGTTGGTATTCTGCCATCTCTGCGGCTATGAGATATTGCAGTTTTTCTGCTGGCGATCGCTTATCTAAAATATTGAGTAGCAAGGATTTATGCTGCAATTTTACTGTATGTTCTAAAATTTCTAATCCCCGTGCTAAATTGACTACTGATTCTGACCGTAAATTAAAAGCTGCGGCTTGGATTCTTTCTATCGGATAAAGTAGCTGTAAGAGTAATAATAATCGTTCTTTAATATCACTTTCTAGTTCTAAAATGGCACGATTGAGTAAAGATACAACAGTAATAATACTGATGCCAGAATGATATGTATCTAGGGTTTCTTGTGATTTAAAATCTATATATTGATTATAGGTTTCTAATTGATTTTTAAAATCTATATAAGCAGCATAAATATCAGCCAAGAAATATAGCTCTTGCTCGATAAATCTTTTGATTTTTGTTTCATAAAACTGTTCTACTGAACCCAGTAGTCCTTCTTTTTGTAATCTTTTTAATAAAGGACGAAGAATGTGATCTCTGCTATTACCCCGCGATGTTTCTAAAAATTGCCATAAGGTTTCTATCGCTTCTAAGGTGGGAAGTTGACTAATCGTACGCCAAGCATAAATTCTTACTATTTCTGGCTTATAGATATTAGTAGCTAACTCAACCAGCATTGGTAAGGCTTCGTTTTCTAGTTTTACCAAAGCTTGCATAGCTGAATTTCGGGTTGATTTGTAATAAAGTCCCCCTAACAAGGCTGGATAGTACTCTTCTAAGTGAGTTGCGGCTATCATTTCTATGACAGCAAAACGTACTCGCAGAGATTCATCTTGCAATAAATTGGGAATATGAATTCGCAGTGCTTGTAGATGAACTGCTTCACTCAGGGCTTTGACTGCGTTCATCCGTTCTTTTTCTTGGTGGTGAGTCAGCATCCGCCGTAAAGTTCTGGTAGCTGCTACTTTGTGCATAGGTTTTCCCTGACGTAGCAATAAGGCGGCGGCTGTCGCACGGATGATCGGGTGTTGTTCTTCTCTAAGGTACTTTTCTAACAGGTTGACATCTGGATCTGACTCAGCCAACCAAACGTAGCGTAAGGTAAGGGCAAATACTTCTGGAGTTACACTATTTTGTGGTAGTTCTAAGAAAGTACAGATTTCTGGCAAGTAAACAGGATTTACTCCTGCTGCTAGCATGACTTCCAAACTGGGTTTCTGCAATTCAGGAGGTAGCTTGACTAATAGGGGGGCTAAGACTTCACTTACACCTTTGGGATCTATTTGTGATAAAAGTTCAATACAAGAACGTTTATCTGTGTCAGTTCCTTTTTCTCCCAAGGCTTTAATTACTGCTTGCTTGAATGCACGTAAATCTACATCTCTAGCACTAAATTGTCCTTGTCCTGCACTTAAAACTAACAGATTCACGTAGCGCGATCGCAAAAACCAAATCACTAGCAAGCAACATAAAGCCACAAATATAGTTTCTGCCACCATAATTGATTCATGTATGGGTGTAGGTAGCAGTTTTCTTCCAAACCACAAGGTAATTAAAATCACAAAACCTGCTGTCCCTGCACCAAAAGCATCAGCTACACCTCCGGCTAATGACTGGACATGGCTGCGAATCTTATCTGGGATTGGTTGGAAAAGTAGAGGCCCACTACTGACAACAAAGGTGTAACGCAAAAGTTCGTCTAAAAATTTGAGAATCACTAAACCCCATAAATGATTATGGGAATTACTCCAAGGCAATAATCCTAACAAAGGTATAGTCAGAGGCATTAACAAGCCTACGGTGACTGGTAAAGTTGCAGCAGTAACAAATACTCCAAAACGTTCGAGGGCGCGACTGGAAATAAATAACTGCATTGCCAATTCGCATAATCCTGTAATTCCACTTAGTAAACCTAAAAAAGTAGCAATATCTTTACCCTGAAAATTTGATTTTAACTGGGTAAGATATTGAAAATCTATTAAGACTCCTATTGCTTGTAAAAGGGCAAAAAACGCAAATAATAACCAGGTGTAACGCTTTATTGGCCCAAACAAGCGGCGTTTTTGAGAGTATTGTGCTGCTTCTATTTCGATTTGCGGAGTATCAGGAAAAGCCTGGTGATAATTTTGACTCAGATAGAAAAGAATAAAAGCCCCTAAGCTGATGAATACACCAGCTATAGGCATAATCACCTTATCTAGTCCTACAAATAGCAACAAAAACGGCAAACTAAAGCCACTAATCACATCAGCAACTAAAATACCACTACTGATCAGGGGAAAGGCGCGTTTAATTTCCCGAATGTTGAATAGTTGATTGGCTGTGATCGAGGTGTTGAGGTCGTTAATCACATAAAATGCATCCACCCATAACCGCAGGACAAATATGATAAATACGGAAAGATAGGAAACGTGTAAACCTAAACTAAATAGAACTAATGGTATGAACATACAAGGCGCGATCGCCACAATGACACGCCGTAAGGGAAAAATCTTTTGTAACCGTGAGTATAAAAGTACCAAGACTGCACCCATGATGGCACTGGAGATATAAATCCAAGGTAAGGATTTAGACCCGTACTCATCCAAAAACAGCGCCACTGTAGAATCTTCTGACCACCGCAACCCAATTGATGTACTTGTATAAAAAGCGAACATTAACCAAGTGCGATCGCTTTCCTCTGGTCGGAGATTTACCCACTTGAGTAAGTTTGATAGGATACCTTTTTTGGGAGCAGTCCAGTAATTTTTCAGTTCCATGCAGTTTGACTGTGTTACATGTTTAATTTGTTGGTGATTCTTGGTTGGTTTTTGGTAGTTGATATTCCAAACACCAGACAACACACAAACTTAGTTACTCAGCTCTGCATGATTAGATTAGACTTTTTGCGATCGCATTAATTTTGATCGGTAAATGCGTTCGTAGTAAGGACTTTAGTCCTAGATTCAACAAAATCAGCACATAGCAAAAATCCTGAGTAACTGAGTATTATTCTTCCCACTCAGAACTCAGGACTATCAATCTTATTTGAATTTGTTGGTTGTTGATGCTTAGTAATTAAATAGTTGGTTTTTTCCTACTATCCACTAATTACTACCCACTAACCAAATTAAATTATTTTTTCGGAGAAAGAAGCATCATCATGTTTCGCCCTTCTTTTTTGGGTGCTTGCTGCACCTCTGCGAATGCTTCTAAATCAGTCGCCATCCGTTTGAGTAATTCTTCTGCTAAATCGCTGTGTTGTATTTCTCGACCCCGAAACATGACAGTGGCTTTCACCTTATCGCCATCCTTGAGAAAACGTTCTGCTTGCTTAACACGGACGTTGTAATCATGTTCTTCAATTTTGTAGCGCATTTTAACTTCTTTAACGTCAGCAGTGTGCTGCTTTTTCCTGGCTTCCCGTGCTTTCTTCTCCTGCTCAAATTTATATTTTCCATAGTCCATGATCCGACAAACGGGCGGATCAGCCTTGTCACTGAGCAACACTAAATCTAGCTCTTTTTCCTCGGCTAGTTGCAGCGCTTCCTGTGGGGAGAGAATCCCCAATTGGGCTCCATCAGTATCGATGACCCGAATTTTCGGAAAGCGAATCCTTTCATTAATTTGGGGCAAATCACGAGTTCTTTTTTTCTCAGTCACTGGCATTATGATTTGTGGCAGCTCTTTGTTAAGAATAGTGTTTGGTATTGTGTAATCTACCTCAGAATGATTAAAAATATCTGAGGACTCAAATCAAAGGTCTACATCCAAGGTAGCTAATCCATAGGATATTCTTTGGACAATTTTACCTATTCTGTCATTCTACTCATTTTGAAAGAATTTCTATCCAATAGTTAATCTAAATTACACATCCGCAGCATTTATTAACTATTTTAGCATTTGTTTATCGTATTATTAACACCTTATATATCTGAATACCTCAGTATATTCACTAGTAACGGTAGATACGAAATCATAATTAAGTCATTGGTCATTGGTCTCCCTGCTCCCCGATCCCTGCTCCCCGATCCCTTGTCCCCGATCTCTCTTTTCAAGTTAGATCATAACGCTGACAAAGGGTTTGGAGTTTTTCGCGGATGAGCGATCGCACGTTTTCTGGTGACACCACCACACAATCTGGTGCGTACTGCATAACTTCGCGGATAAACCAAAAGGTACTAGATACAGGCCTAATTACTCGCCGCACTCGTTGTTTATCTGGTAGCCATTCATTTAATATGTCTTCTGGTTTTGCTTGGTAAGCAAAAGCTAAACCATTGAATAAGTGCATTTCTACCTCTATTTGTGCCAAGTGCGATCGCCATTTACCAGCAATTGCGATCACACCAGCATCTTGGATTCTATCTAAACGCAGACTCCAGTTATTTCTTAACTCTTCTACATCCAAATTTCCTTGTGTCTCTTCGCACCAGCAATCAAGATATTGACGCTTTTCGTGGGGTGTAACTTTGGCGTGACGAACGGTGAAGTTCCATACTCGCTGTGCTGCGTCTAGATAGGAAAGCTGAAATGGTTGTTCACGTAGAATGAAGCGATCAATCTCTAAACGCCAAGGTGGGGGTAAATTTTCTAAAAAACGCTCTATTTCAGTTCGCAGTGGAATTGATAGTTCACTGCGTTCGAGAAGCAATTTGGCAATTTCTTGTGCTTGCTCATTTTGACCAATATCAGTTAATGCACGCATGGCTCGATCCAGCGCTCTGATGCGGGTTTCTGACCAATCGTGATTTTTACCAATTATTAACTGATGACGAGCGATCGCTTCTACTAGTTTAGAGATGTTTGGGCGATCGCCCCACATCATACCGAATTCTAGCGCTAGGTTTTCTAATTCGGCTTTGTCGCGATCTGATATCGATAGGGTTATAGACTGACCTTTACGACTCATTTTTATACGGACATTTATATACGAATATATCTTGTCAATCTATATTTTGCGTGCCAAGATAGATTTCAACAACTAGTTACGGACATTTTTTAAGTTAACACGAAAAAGTCGCACCATTGGTGCGAGAAATAGCTAGAAAATTTTTATACCCATTTAAAAAACTGCAACCATTGGTTGCAGAAATTCGTTAGCCTGATCTGGCAGATTCCCAAAACTGACACTAATGGTGGCAGAAATTCTTGTGACTCTATATAAAGGAGAATATATGTCCGAAAATTACAGTATTAATCTTAAACCTGTTTATTCTCAAACTGTTCCCACACCTGATGGGATGAAATTACCTGATAATTGGTCACTTTCTTGGCATCAATTAGCTACTTTGTCAGCGTTACGTGATCCAAAAAATGATGTAATAATTAACACTGCGATAACTGGTGATGGCAAAAGCTTGGCTGCTTACCTTCTGGCTATGATAGATGATGTATCTACGATGGCGACCTATCCAACAAACGAGTTAGCTAGAGATCAGCAAAAGCAAATACAAAACTATAAGGACAAATTTCAGCCAAAGAAAGACCCACAGATTTATCGTTTGAATGCAGCCATTCTGGAAGACTTTATCGAAACAAATAAATTGCCAAATAAACAGTCTGGATTAATTAATCTTTCTGACCAAGCAGAAATTTTGCTGACTAATCCCGATATTTTTTACTATATTCATGATTTTCGCTATCTTAGGCGTTTTAAAAAAGATGGTAAAACAAAAGGAGAAAATGCCAACAAGCTATTCAGCAAAATAGACGATTATTATAAATTGTTTATTTTTGATGAATTTCATGTATTTTCTTCTGCTCAAGTTGCGAGTATCTTCAATGCAATATTACTAATCAAGCATACCGTTCCAGGTAAGAAGTTTTTGTTTTTATCTGCAACACCAAATGATTTGTTGTTAGAGTTTTTTGACAAATCTGGCATTCGTTATAAAGAAATTAATCCAGCTAAAGAACACAAATATTGTTTTTTAGAAGGCGGTAATCAATGGCGACCAATTAGTCAGCCAATAACTTTATTTTTTCCGCAAACACTAGAACCATCACTTTCATCTAGTTATGATTGGCTGATAGAAAATTCGGAATCAGTAATTTTAAAGTTTTTTCAAGATTATCCAGGTAGTAAAGGTGCGATTATTCTCAACTCGATAGCTGCGGTTAAGAAATTAGTTAAGCATTTTAAAAGCATTTTTGAGCCTTTAGGGTTGAAGGTTAGAGAGAATACAGGTTTAACAGGTGAGACAGAGAAAGCTGCGTCAGTTGTAGAAGCAGACTTACTTTTAGGAACATCAACTATTGATGTTGGCGTGGATTTTAGAATAAATTTTTTGGTATTTGAAGGTGCTGATGCAGGTAATTTTATTCAACGGTTTGGCAGAATAGGTAGACATCAAGATTTTCACCCTCATCCTTATCATGCTTATGCTTTGATTCCCAAATTTATTGTGCAAAGGTTATTTGAAGTTGATTCTCACCCTTTGCAAGATGGCGAAACTTACGACAGAGTAAACTTTACACAAGCTATTCGTTCAAGTTACCCATTTGTAAATGAATTTAAATTATATCCCAAACGCTGGGGTGCTATTCAATCAGCTTGTGTACATCAAGAATTAAGACGGCTGACTAATCAATATCCCGATGCTGATAAAAATTTCAAAGATGCTATTGAAGCAGCACTTGAGGTTAATATTTGGCAAAAATATCACCAAATCAACCAATGTTTAGAAGGAAAGAAAAAGAAAGTCATTGACGAAGCACGAAGTTTTCGGGGTAGTAGTCAGTTAGACTGTGGAATTTATGATTTAACAAATCCTGAAGAACCGGAAAATGAACATTTTAAAATTTATAACTTACCGGGTATTCTCAGCAACTTTAAGTTTGAATGGATGGATAAGAAGGAATTTATACAACAAGCTGAGAAATCTAGAGTTACAACGACTCGTTTTCAAGAAGTTTTATGCTGTTTGAAATTGACTGGCTACCGGGAAGTAAGAGAAGACTGGCGATTTTACTATCCAGAGGATATCAGCGACATTGCTAAG
The DNA here is from genome assembly GCF_059505505.1 of Pelatocladus sp. NCBI lineage: Bacteria > Bacillati > Cyanobacteriota > Cyanophyceae > Nostocales > Hapalosiphonaceae > Pelatocladus > Pelatocladus sp. The sequence goes on from NZ_JCACKS010000230.1 coordinate 30,676, forward strand.
TCTGGTAAAGTCCAAGTTCTCAAAAATTTAGAAATTCGCCAACCCCACGGAAGCGGGATTAATAAAATCAGCGATGCTGTATCGGGTAGATGTTTAGTATGCTTTATTTCAGATTGCGATCGCGCTTATCTCAGAGCAAAGTTAGGTTTACCAATTCACTTTCAAGCATACTCTTTGGCAGATAAATATAGTAGTGATGATAAGAAGTCACCACCGTACACCATAGCCTTTGGTAAATCTGCACTCATGCTAGAAACCTTACTTTGGTTTTGGAAACCTAAAAAGGATGAAGGCTGGATTTGCTAGAAACTTGTGGAGAAAGGGTCTAGCCCGAAATCAGAAGGCAATAGAATTTCAATCCCTAAGAGGTATTAGGAGTATTTGTACTCATGCAGCATTATAACTGCTTTTCTTTCTCCATATATATAGTAGAGCATATTGTCCCCGTTCAAAACAAAAAGGCGAATCACATGGCTATAGAGACATTTTAATCATAAGGCTATAGAGACATTGCTTTTTTTGAGGTCAATGGCACAATGGTCATAACAAACACCTCATGGAGGCTTCCTATGTACATTCACCTGAACGATAGCGATATCTCACAAATGCCAGAAAGCTTGCGCCACTTGTTTCTAGAGTGGTTGCCAGAACATCTGAAAACCAAAAATCCTACCCTTAGCCACAGATTAGTTCAAAAACTACCTCAATCTGAAGTCTCCTCTAAGCAGTTACATATTTTTGACAATATAACCCAAGAGGAGAACGCAGAAAACTCCCACGTAAGGCTGAGTCAGCTATTCGATTCAGGTATCACCCGGAAGGGAATGTCTGTAAGAGTCAAGCTAAAGCGGGGAGTGGCAAAAAAATTACATCGTGATTATATTGATGGTCTAGAAATCTCCGCTACAGGAATTATTGTCTATAACGGCGAAGAATTCGATAAACCAAGTCCCCTAGCAGCAAAGTTTAATGGTGGCGCAGCTAATGGGTGGGAGTACATTGAAGTAAAGAAAGATAACCAATGGATTCGTTTAGAAGAACTACGACAAATTTGGAGAAGCAGCAATGACCAAGAACGATTTACTTTCCCGAATTTCCATTGACCCAAATATTTGTTTTGGTAAACCCTGTATTAAAGGTCATCGTATATGGGTTGCTTTAATTCTCGACCTTCTTGCAGGTGGAGAAACAATTGAGACAATTTTGGAAGAATATCCAGGTTTGGAACGAGAAGATATCCTGGCTTGTATTGCATACGGCGCAGAAATGGCACGAGATAACTATGTAGAAATTCCTATTGGAGTGCAAAAGGAAACAAAAAAGTGAATATTAAACTTGATGAAAATCTTGGTAGCTTGCGAGTAGCTACCTTGTTACGCCTTGCGGGATATGATGTTGCAACAGTAAGAGAACAAGGTTTAATTTCTAGTCCTGATGAGGAATTAATTGATATCTGTCGGAGTGAAAGTAGATGTTTAGTAACGACAGATAGAGGATTTGGAAATCGTCTCAAATATCAACCATCTAAGTACAGAGGAATTATAGTGGTTCGTTTACCACCGCGTCCTATTTTTGAAGATTACCGTGCAGTTACAGAGACCTTAATTGCTGGAATTGAAGCAGCAGATGTAACTGGAAAATTATGGGTTATTCGCCAAGGAAACATTCAGGAATTTCAAGATATTGAAGTAGAGGAGGAAGAAAAATGACTAGTGAAAATAACTTTGACAAATATCCTGAAATTCCGGACCTAGATAACTATGATGATGAAGATGAAAAAAATACTCCTATTGAGCGTGAACTTTTAACTATTAGCCTCTTCAAAAAGGCAATTAAAGAAGCACCAGAAAATGCAGAAGATTACATACTTCTGAGTTTTGCCGATAATGTGTTACCTAAACTAATTCATCAATTAGTAGGAGCAACAGCTAAGGGTGGTCAATTTACAGAATACCGTAGAGCCGAAGGCAAAAATGTTGAACGTAGCAAGCATGACCAATCTTTATTATCTCACCTACTCAATGGTTTATTTCCTACCTACCGAATTATTCGTAAACTAAAATCATCGGAATTAGAAACTAATCCTGTCAAGCGTCAATGTGGAGAAAGAGAAACTCGTTTATTTGTAGCTGCGTATATTCTGCATGATTTTGAAAAATTTCCTGACTATCCAATTTGGCTAGAAGAAAATGACCAGGATGGTGTATTTGCCAACCGTGATTGGCGTAAAGAACCTGCAAAGAAATCAGATGCACCAAATTTAAGACGTGGGTATGTCAAACAAAAAATTCAGGATTTTGGTTTAGATATTTTTTTGGGTGAAGATTGGGAAAATTGTATCGATGATATTGTTTGGTTGAGTAGCAATGCTGGTGATGGTAGTGATGCTGACCGAGGTTTAGAAATTCGTGGTTTGAAACCTCGTTTAGATGGTCGAGTGCGGAATATACTTCACAGATTGTTGAAAATGTCTGATTTATTTGCTTCATTGTTAAAGCATCCTCGTGATGTAGAAAGTGATGGCAGAAATGAGAAGCTACCTGAGTTATTAAACGATGTAAGCAATGGTCAATTGAAGTTTAGTTACCATGCTTTATCAGATAATCGTGGAGTTCTGACGAATATTATTAATAATGCTTTGATGGATGTTCACCCGAAGCAATACTACACACCATTATTGTATTTGCCAGATGGTGTAGTATACCTTGCTGTTAGCGATGCACCTCCAATTAATACTGCTGAAATTACCAATCAGGTTATCGATAAAATTAAAACCTTGTGCAGTAAGCAGTTAACGAAGCGACAAACAGGTTTTAGTCGAGATGGTAAAGGTTTCAAGTTTGCTGATTATTATTGGCTATTTTTTCGAGCCAATGAGTTAATGCAAGTCAGCATTAACGCAGCTAGAAATATACTGCCTGATACTAAATTAGCTTCATCTGGTAAGCGGAGTGAAAGTTTAAAAGCTTTTCAAACACAAGGAGAATTATCTCAAAATATAAATGTTGTATTTGGTAATGAAATTCAAATTGATAGATTAGCTGAATTCGGAGATATTATATGTCGAGGTATTTGGGGTAAATGGCAAGAACGCGCAAGTGAATATCAGAAACAATTCCCGAAAGCTGAACGTAAAAATATTCCTGATTTAAACTTGACGGAAAAACTAACTGAATACTTAGACTTATCGGAGGAAATAACAGCTTTAAGACAAATTCAATCTTTAAAAAAAACAGGTGGTGTTCCTTTAGATTGGTATTATTTAGCAGCTAAATATTACCAAAAAAATCCAGGTAAAGATTTAGCACAAAATATTGAGTTGATGGAAGGTATAGTTGACTATGCTTCTAACCTTATCAAACCTATTTTAGAAGAATTTATAGTTCCCGATGGTTGGAGTGACTTACACACTTATGTAAGTCGAGTGATTTCACTACCTACAGGTGCAGTTGTTGAGCCAAAACCAGACCAATTTTTAGTAGAAATAAGCAGGTATAACTCTGCAAAAGTTATAGGAAGAGGTAGAGAAAACGTTTGTGCTATATCTAGCTCTCCCTACACTGTAACGGAGCAAATGGAATCAGCAACGTTATTTGCGCCGCAAGTTTATAGCAATCGTCAGATTTTATTTAATGCTCAAGCTGCAAAGCGGCAAATTTGCTCAATTTGGTCAATTGAAATCATGTTGAGGCAAATTCTTATGAGTAAGACTAACGCAACTGGCGCAGACTTTGAAAGTCGTAAATATCGCTATCTCTATGTATATCCTGCTTATTTCTTTACACCAGAAACCAATAAATTTTTGCAAAAAGCTTATAATTCTATATCTCAAACTCGGTTTGATGCCGAACTTCGCAAACATTTTGTTTCAAAAGAACAAATTGCCAATTTGGAAGTTGACAACTATCAAAAAGTAGATGATTTGTTGATTAAGCAGGATATTTTGCCAGAAGATGATAAGACATTTAAAATTAGTTATCCCGATGATGAAACATTAACTTTCTTCTTTATTGGTTTACCACCAGGAAGAGAACCTACAGATACAGAATCTTGGGTAATGCCAACTTGGTTAGCATTTACTTTACCGCTAGTAATGGATGTAAAAGTTGTTGCATCCGAATCACCAGTTCCACCGTTTATCAGTGGTGCTGATTTTGAACAAACAGTTTTACTAGACGGTGAACATCAAGCAATTCGTTCTTTGATTGGTCAAGATAATTATCGTCTAGATAGTATTTTACCTAGAAGCTCAAAACAACGTGAATTTTCTCCCCTTAATGCTCTCACGGCTGCTTACTCAATTCATCTAGAAGTCAATCGTAAAAAGGATGGTGATCCAGATTGGGGAAAATTAGCAGACTTAGCACGAGATTTAGAAACGAGTCCTTTGTATGTATTTCATTACTTGAATAAATGGCTACGGAAGCAAGACAAAATTGAGTCTGTATCTATTGCTAAGACTCGTCTTTACTTAGATTTTTATTACTATTTTGAACCAGGAGGAGAAACCGTGAATCAGCTACGTGAATTAACAGAGCTATACCGTCTTTTTTACCGCGCACAAACCAAAGGTAAAGCACCAAAAGCAAATGCTATTCTGAAACCAATTGATGAAGCGGCTGATGTCATTCTCAAAATTGATAAATCTTTAGCCACTGGTACTGAATCATTAACAGATGTGGTAGCTGCACGGTTAGCAAAATTAATGAATAAGGTTGAGCGCGGTGCTGCGGAAGGAAGACGTACTTTTATTTTTGTAGATGGTAAGTGGAAACGTGCTTTAAATGACGCGGAAGAAAGACAAGCAGTATATGATTTTGCTAAGTATTTTGTCAAAGAAATATTTGAGGGAAGTTTTAAAAGCGATCGCGCACGTTTAGCAGGTACACAACTCAATCTGATTCGAGATACCTGTGAATACCTTTATCGTCTCGCAGACGACGAAGAACGCAAGAATATTTCCCAAGCAGAACTCGAAGATATTCCTGATTTGGATGTTGAGGATGCAGCCTAAATATCTAGAGACGCGATATATTTCGTCTCTACAATATCTATCTTTTTTCAAACTTAATCTAGGAGAAAAACATGAACTTTATAAAATCCGTTGATGCTAAATTCTTTCACAACGAAATCCCTGCTAAACCAATGGGTAAATATGCACATTTCATCACAATTCGCATCACTGAATCTTACCCGTTATTCCAGACTGATGGAGAATTAAATAAAGCCAAAGTACGTGCAGGAATTGAACAAAAAGAACCAATTAGCCGTTTAGCAATGTTTAAGCGCAAACAATCTACACCAGAACGTTTAACCGGACGAGAATTACTGCGTAACTATAAAATTGGTGACTGGGAAAAATGTGATTACAACGTAGATTTTAGCAAAACCACTCCTGATTGTATTCTCTATGGTTTTGCTATTGGTGATGCAGGTTCGGAAAAATCTAAAGTAGTTGTGGATACTGCTTATTCAATTACTCCCTTTGAAGATTCTCACCTGAACTTTACTCTGAATGCGCCATTTGAGAACGGAACTATGAGTAGAAATGGGGAAGTTACCAGCAGAATTAATAGCCAAGACCACATCTTACCACAAACATATTTCCCTAGTATTGTCACACTCAAAGATCCTACCGAAGCTGGGTTTTTATATGTTTTCAATAACATCATTAGAACTCGTCACTATGGCGCACAAACCACCCGTACCGGACGAGTCAGAAATGAATTAATCGGGGTTATATTTGCGGATGGTGAGATTATTAGCAACCTACGTTGGACGCAAAAAATTTACGATTTCTTAAGCTTTACAGGAAAAATTAATCCTCCTGATCCACTAAATGAAGATGATGTTCGTGATGCTGCAATCAAAGCAATTACCGAACTTATGACTCAAGAGTTTATTTCCCACACTGATTATATTGGCGATCGCTTTATACCTCTGGTCAATGAAATTAAGTCTATTACTAGTGATGAAGAGAAACTCAAAGAATTACTAACTCAAGCAAATTTAGAGTCATCTACTTATGCACAGAAGCACATCTTCAAGAGTTCTGAGAAAGCCAAGAAAGGTAAAAAAGCAAGTGCAACAGTTGAGTAAAAACAATGGCTAGTATTTACCGTTGCCAAATTGAATTACATGATAGTTTATATCATGCCACTCGCGAAATCGGCAGACTTTATGAAACAGAGCCAGTAATTCACAATTACGCCCTCTGTTACGCACTCGGATTAGTTGATAGCGAAAAATATTCCACAACTGTCCCTGAAAAAGATTCCTATCGTTATTTTTGCCCGGAACAAGTTCCTAAATATGAGGAACATTTAACGCCGCTAAATCAACAGGAAATCTACATTACCCCAGCGCGATCGCTCAATCATACTGCCATTCTCAACACTTGGAAATATGCGAATAATAACTATCATGTTGAAATGGAAAAAACCCAAAAAAACATTCCTAGTTTTGGTAGAGCCAAAGAAATTGCACCCGAAAGTCAATTTGAGTTTTTTGTGATTTCTCAAAAAGACATCAAAGATTTGTTACCAAAATGGATTCGCCTGGGTAAATGGATGAGTAAAGCTGAAGTTACAATTCAACCATTACTAAAAACTAAAGTTACTGAAGGTATGTTCACTTGCACTCATCCTTTAAATCCTTTGGATATCATGTTTACTAATCAAGTAATTAGCTATGATGTGGTAAATATGCCTCCAGTTAGTCTGATTCAAAATGTGCAAATGCAGGGACAATACTACTATTTTGAGGATATCAAAGAAGTCAAAATTCCTGTGCAAATGGCATATCGTTTTAGAAATTAATCACTTCCCAAAACCGGAAGTACGTTTTCTTTTCTTTGCTGATGCTTGCGCCAGCAACTCTGCACTAAAACCTCCTTGATGTTCCAACATCAATTTGCGGGTGCGCTGGCGTTGGTATTTCTGCACTTCAGTGGCGAGGGGATAACTCGGATCAATGTTGAGATGAGTAATGGAGACAACATAACGTTCTTCTTCTTCTGGATTGGATGCTAAAACACACATAATTCCACCCATATCTCCAGAATATTTCACATGTTCAATCACAAATTCTTTGTTGGGATTTGCTACCTCTCCTCGTTCTTTTAAAGTTTTGAGAAACTCCTTTCCCGCACGTGCTTTAATTGGTAAACTTTCTTGCAATTTTTCTGTTAGGGCAACTGCTGCATCATAATCGTCAATAATCATCTATATTTCTCCTTGGATGATTTTTTCCTAATTTCCAAGCATCTCATGCCACACAGTCTTGTTCTCAATCTGATTCCCCAATCTCCGATTTACCCTAATTATCTTACTGGCAGACATTACCACGCGCTATTTTTAAATCTTGTGAGTTCGGTAGATAAAAGATTGGGTGATTTACTCCACGACTCCACCGCCGATAAAGCTTTTACTCTTTCTCCTTTACAAGTGCAAACAAGTTATACAGGTAATGGTAGTGGCAAGCGAGGACATTTTAGCCACAAAAATTACATTTTGCAATGGGAACAAAATAAACCAATTGCTCCAGGTACTCCGTGTTGGTGGCGTATCTCTCTGTTAGATGACACTCTATTTAGTCAACTTACCCCACTGTGGCTAAATATTAATCCTGAACATGCTTGGCACTTAGGTTCTGGGGATTTGTACATCACTAATATTCTTGGTACGCCCCAATCAACTCAACCTTGGGCTAATGCTTGTACTTACAAACAATTATACGAGCAAGCATCCGAGAGCGATCGCACAATTTCCCTTACCTTCATCACACCTACAGCCTTCCGTCAAGGTAAGTATGATACAACTTTACCTAGTAGAGAATGTGTGTTTAATTCTCTACTCGCACGCTGGAATAAATATAGTGGAATTGAGTTTGCAAATATTTCTCTTGATGCGATTTTTCCCAGTTTCGTTAATATTCATACTGAAATATTAGCTGATTCTCGTAGTAAGTTTATTGGCATTATTGGTGAAGTTAATTATCGAATTTTGGGAGAAGCTGAACCTATCACAATTAAGCAAATTAATACTTTAGCTGATTTTGCTTTATATGCTGGCGTTGGACGAAAAACAACCATGGGTATGGGTATGACACGCAGAATTTAGTTGTTAGTTGGTTGTGCAATTGACTAATTTTTGACTTTTGTTTTTACCACTATGAATAATACAGAATATATTCCAATTGCGGCATTAAATCAATATGCTTATTGTCCGCATCGTTGTTGGCGGATGTTTTGTGCCGAAGAATTTGTAGATAATCAATACACAATTGAAGGTACAACTTTACATGAGCGTGTACATACTTTAGGAGAGGGAAATCGGGAAGAAACTTGGCAAGTGCGAGCAATTTATTTGAAGTCTGACAAATATCAATTAATTGGCAAATCAGATTTGATTGAATTAGAAAACAGTGAATGGTATCCCGTGGAATATAAGCGAGGACGTAAAGGTGAATGGGATAACGATGAGTTGCAAGTATGCGCCCAAGCTTTGTGTTTAGAAGAGATGACAGGAAAACCAGTCACAACTGGATATATTTATTATGCTCACTCTCATCAACGTCAATTGGTAGAGATTTCAGAAGAATTAAAACAAAGTGCGATCGCCACAATTAAATCCGTACAAAATCTCATATCAACTGGCTTTATGCCCATAGCAACCTATAGTAAACGTTGCCAAAAATGCAGTTTTTATCAACAATGTTTACCGCAAGTCGTAGAAAAAGTTAGACGGTATGAGGAAGAAGAATAGGGAATTAAAGGGATAAAAATAAACTAATTTATTAATTCATCTAATTAATTTCGGAGTCAAGCATGGGTACAGTATATATCACACAAGAAGATGCCTTTATTGGTAAACTTGATGAAAGACTTAATGTTAAATATGAGAAAAAAACAATTTTAGATGTGCCTTTAATCAAAATTGATGGTTTGGTAGTCATGGGGAGAGCAAGTATTTCTCCTGCGACTGTTGCTGAATTAGTTAATCACAAAATTCCTCTGACTTTCTTGACAAATAACGGTAAATATATAGCCCGTTTAGAACCAGAAATGAGTAAGAATATTTTCTTACGTTCTGCTCAATGGAAAGCTGTGGGAGAATCAATACAAGCTATTCATGCTAGCAAAGGTTTTGTCAGAGGAAAGTTAAAAAACTATCGTTATTCTCTCCTCAAAGCACAACGCAGTTACTCTAATATAGATTTGAATACAGGACTAAATCAATTAGCAACTGCGATCGCCAATCTCGATCAAGCCACATCTATTAATTCTATTCGGGGTTTGGAAGGTGCTGGGAGTGCGGCGTATTTTGGTTGTTTTAATCAACTGATTCGCGTTGAAAATTTTCAATTCCACACTCGCAATCGTCGTCCCCCCACTGATCCAGTCAACTCTTTGTTGAGTTTAGGTTATTCTTTATTACGTCATGACGTGCAAGGTGCAATTAATATTGTTGGCTTCGATCCATATTTAGGATATCTACATACAGAGCGTTATGGAAGACCATCATTAGCACTAGATTTAATGGAAGAATTTCGTCCTCTAATTGTCGATCCAGTAGTTTTAACTGCTATTAATCGCCGCATTCTTTCACCCACAGATTTTATCATCGAACCAGTCAGTAATGCTGTTTCTCTGACGAAAGAAGGGTTACATAAATTTTTGCGACTTTATCAAGAAAAGAAGCAAACAAAGTTTAAACATCCCGTCATGCAAAAGCAATACACCTATCAAGAATCTTTTGAACTACAAGCAAGATTACTGGGAAAATACCTCATGGGCGAAATTGACAAATATCCACCATTGATCATGAAGTAATTTATTGGGTTGGTCATTTGTCATTAGTGATCTTCCCCATCTCCCTTGTCTTCCTTGTCCCCTGTGTCTCCCTTGTCCTTTGTCTATGTTTATTGTCGTCAGTTACGATATTCCGGAAGATAAGCGTCGTACCAAAATCCACAAAGTTCTCAAATCTTATGGACAGTGGATGCAATATTCTGTGTTTGAGTGCAATCTGACGGAAACCCAATATGCTAAACTGAGGGCGCGGTTGGCAAAACTCATTAAACCTGATGAAGACAGCATCCGCTTCTATTTTCTTTGTGCTTGCTGTCAAGGTAAGGTTGAGCGCATTGGCGGCGAAATGCCAATGGATACTACAGTGTTTTTTGCTTGATGACGGTGCAGACCAGTAGGTGTAGAAAAAAAGCAGTCAATTTTTGGGGCTGAAATTCTTATTCTGTCTATGTTAGAAGCTAATTTGATAGTAAATGAGGTCTGCACCTTTTCTGTAAATCTTACCCTGACTAGGTTTGAGCTATTTTCTACTCATTTGCTCTTGACAGTGCGATCGCTCAAACGCTATATTTACTCTAGGTCTGCACCACTGAACCTTGAAAACCAAATACAGCAAGGCTTCTAAATCGAGCCGTTGCAACTAACATTAATCCCTATTAGGGATTGAAACAATACATGGTTAGCCAAAATTTCTAATCCTTTTGTTGCAACTAACATTAATCCCTATTAGGGATTGAAACGTTGGATGCTACATGAGCCGCCTTTAATTCGTCCACAAAAAGTTGCAACTAACATTAATCCCTATTAGGGATTGAAACGACCGATCCAAAAAGCCGGGGAAATACCGAAAATTGGTTGCAACTAACATTAATCCCTATTAGGGATTGAAACCTACAGGTAATCTTGCCGATAAATTTATAATTATCGGTTGCAACTAACATTAATCCCTATTAGGGATTGAAACCTTCGATTTCAACCGATTCAATATCAGAATTATCAAGTTGCAACTAACATTAATCCCTATTAGGGATTGAAACATACAGATACTTGGCATAAGCCTCGGCGTATCTATGTTGCAACTAACATTAATCCCTATTAGGGATTGAAACTGATGATTACTGCGCTAGAAAAAGAGTATCAAGTTGCAACTAACATTAATCCCTATTAGGGATTGAAACATTCGCGATGCTGACGAAGCCTATAAATTACTAAGTTGCAACTAACATTAATCCCTATTAGGGATTGAAACTGAGAATTTGACCATGTACCAGCCATAACACCCGTTGCAACTAACATTAATCCCTATTAGGGATTGAAACATAAAAGGCGCAACCCAAAAAGGATGCTCAATGCGTTGCAACTAACATTAATCCCTATTAGGGATTGAAACAGTTTCAACAGGAGATTCTCAAAGCCCTAGATAAAAGTTGCAACTAACATTAATCCCTATTAGGGATTGAAACTTAACTTACGCTCAGACTTGATGAACGCTTTTAGGTTGCAACTAACATTAATCCCTATTAGGGATTGAAACCCGATATGTCGGGCAGGCGCGATCGCACGCCCAACGCCTTGTTGCAACTAACATTAATCCCTATTAGGGATTGAAACCTCTCACTATTTGCGCTTCATCAACAGAAAGCACAGGTTGCAACTAACATTAATCCCTATTAGGGATTGAAACAAAACTAATCCAACAGCGGCAGAAGCTACAGTACCGTTGCAACTAACATTAATCCCTATTAGGGATTGAAACTCAATATTGAAACAAAGGAACTTGAACCTAATGTTGCAACTAACATTAATCCCTATTAGGGATTGAAACACTTGCAGCCAGTGCAACCCCATCATGAGCGTGAGTGTTGCAACTAACATTAATCCCTATTAGGGATTGAAACACAGGAAACGAAAGCGAAGATTTAGTATTTACCCGTTGCAACTAACATTAATCCCTATTAGGGATTGAAATGGTATGATGATATGCAGATATATTTGGTTCTTCCGCTAATTTTATGGATAATTAATAGTAAAATGCCAGTTGAATAGACTGCGTAATCGAAAATTATTAACCCACATTCCGCACTTCAAGTTGAGGAATAATTACTATCCCTTCGGATATTGATAAATTATTATTCACTATCCAGATGTTCTTGAGATTAAGAAAGTAGATAATATTTTTGACAAGATGATGGCAGACAATTCAAAATAAAATGGCGTTCTGACGTTAAATTAATAATTTGACTAACCCCATTTAAAGTTAAAAGATGAATTCCTTGAAAACATTGAAATACCCATCTTAATGTCGGACTAATCGTTAACTTTCCTAGTTGATTTTTGATTCCGATTTTGATTCGTTTTAAGCTACTTCTTCGTTCCCTTTGACCAAGATTATAAACTAACAAGCACAAAGACATTAAAAATAACATTGTTTCGATTCTTTCTGGGTTTTCTACAAATAAACTATCGGCAAAAAATAAAGGGTCTTTTAAAAATTAGGAGTTACGCACTTTACAAAATAACCATCTTGTATATTAACGTAAATACGTTGTTTCAGGCTTTTAGAGGTCGCTTTTGATAGAAGAGCGATCGCCAAAATATGATTGAAAAACCCAGCTATAAGTCTTGAAAACGATACCTGTTATTTTGGCTTTTCTGTCAATGCGTAAGTCCTAAAATCTAAATCCTCTCTCACAAGACTGTTGATTTTTATAATTTTTCAGAATTTCTGATGGCTCTAACTTATTTTCATGAACTAAATTAGTTGCTAAAATAAATCTTCCAGCTTCTTTTCTTCGTATTTCTATCTCTTCTGGTTTTTCATAAACCATTCCTTCCATTTTACAAATAATCTTATTGTCTTTAGATTTACTTTCAATAAGTTTAACTTCTTTAATTTCAAACAGTTTCAATTTTTTGTTGATGACTTTTAGCTTATATCGAGCTTGCTCCGGAGTTTCAAAATTTTCTTTTTTTAATTCTTTAAGTAGTTTTTCAACTTTATCTTTTTCTTGTTTTAGCTTTTTATCTAGCTTGTCTAAATCACTATCTTTTCTTTTTTGACTTTCTACTATTAGCCAAACTTGCTTAATTCCACCATAATTGACTATTTCTTCTTTCCATGTGTATCCGTCTAAATTTTGAGTTGCTCTTTTTTCTTTTTCTTCTTTTTTTTCTTCTTTACTTATCTCTTCTATCTCTACAGACTGAACTAATTCTTGTGCTTTCTTAATTGTCATTGGTACCCGACTTATCCATTTTAAATGTTCAATTAGTTTGAGTAGATGATCGATATTTTTAATTTCTGCTTTTGATGTTGGAGACATTTTTTCTCTCTAAAATATTTTTGAGTTTTTTTGATTGTCTCACTTTTGGTATCTAAGTAATTTGGCACGATAAACGATAAAACAATGTATATTGAGTTTTCTAAAAAGCTTGAAACTAAGTATTCATAGTCTATGTAATCACTGTATAGTTTGTTACTGCTCGGCTAATTCCTAATACTGACTTAATTAAAGCTTATGAGTATTTTTATTTACTCGCACCAGAGAGTTCTAGTGTAGCATAAAATACTACATATTGAAGTGCGGAATGTGGGTTATAGAATTACAGAAACACAACGTATGCCAGACTAAAACGCTTATATTACCAACTAATGTAGATTTATTTGAAGGAGAACAAACACGTAATCAAACTGATGCAATTGTATTCTTTTTAATGACACTGATTTCACTGTTTGCTATCTTTTATACTGCTGGTGTGTTCTCTATAAATCAAGATATCAAATTGCTAAAAAATCAGTCATCTGTGTTGGAAAAAGTAAATTAGCAGTTATTCATAAGTCAGAATGTGATCACTTGGAAATAAGACATAGATTTGCGGACTAATTTTTCATGGGTTATGATTTGCTGTTCACGACGAAGTACTGAGTAGTAGTTATTCAAAATAGTTAAAGTAGTGTAGATAACTTCTCTGGTCTCCAATATCAAATCAGTAAGAGTGTGAGGAATGACTAATTTTACTAAATATCGCAAACGTCGCCAATTCAAAAGAAAATCTTTAGGTTTATTGTTGGTAGTCATAACTTGGAGTTTGGCTATGGGTTGGCTGATCTCATTCGCAACTAATGCTCAAGGCGCAACTCCTACTTCTGAAATAGGAACTGTAGATGTAGTACCTGCTCAGTACCAACTCGGTCAAGAACTTTACTTAGAAAACTGCTCTAGCTGTCATCTTGCTCTACCACCACAAGTTTTACCTACCCAAACTTGGAAAAATATTCTGCAAGATTCGCAACATTACGGCGCTCAAGTTCAGCCTCTTGTTGATCCACCACGCATTTTGGTTTGGAGATATCTTTCCACTTTTTCTCGTTCTATCCGAGAAGACGAACAAATACCCTATCGCGTCAACAACTCTCGTTTTTTCAAAGCTTTGCATCCCCAAGTCCAACTTCCACGTTCTGTGGAGATAAATAGCTGTGTCTCCTGTCATCCGAGTGCCAATGAGTATAATTTCCGCCGTCTGACACCAGAGTGGGAAAACACACAGTAATTGCCTAATTCCCCATCTTGGGGATGGGCGATCGCTACTTGAGCATGGTCGGGCTTCACTGCTTCATCTGGAAGCGAAATGATACTATTAATAAAGTTTCAAATATAAACTCCTAATTTAAAGCCATCATTTAGTAACTAGATTGGTTTGTCTTGTTGCTGTTTTTGCTGGAAATTTCCATTGCCAACCCATTTATAGAGCATGAAATTCAGTGAACAGTGAACAGTTATCAAGCGTATGGTAGAGGTATGTTACCCGCAACTAACGACTAATTACCACCAATAGGTGGGGACTTTAACCCAAAGGACAAAACTGATAACTGATAACTGATAACTGATAAAACTCAGTTGGGTCAAATGCTTATAATCATATCCAAACCTAAAATTCCCGTCCCCGTTGATTTTGTTAAATAATCTGCCATGCTAAAAACTTTGTTGGGCGACCCCAACGCTCGTAAGCTTAAAAAATATCAACCTTACATTACTGAAATTAACCTCTTAGAGGAAGATATCAAAGTTCTTTCTGATGATGAACTCAAGGGTAAAACAGTAGAGTTTAAGCAGCGTCTGGCTAAAGGCGAAACTCTCGACGACATTCTGGGCGAAGCTTTTGCTGTAATCAGGGAAGCCGGACGACGAGTCTTGGGGTTGCGGCACTTTGATGTCCAGTTGTTGGGTGGTGTAATTTTGCACTCAGGGCAAATTGCCGAAATGAAAACTGGTGAAGGTAAAACCCTAGTTGCAACTTTACCGAGTTATTTAAATGCTCTGACAGGTAAAGGTGTACACGTAGTTACTGTTAACGATTACCTGGCTCGTCGGGACGCGGAATGGATGGGACAGGTGCATCGCTTCATGGGTTTGAGTGTAGGCCTAATTCAAGCCAGCATGACGCCCCAAGAACGTAAGAAAAACTATGACTGTGATATTACTTACGTTACCAATAGTGAAGTAGGTTTTGATTACCTACGAGATAATATGGCAACATCAATCACAGATGTAGTGCAACGCCCCTTTAACTACTGTGTGATTGACGAGGTAGATTCAATCTTAGTTGACGAAGCACGGACACCATTAATTATCTCTGGGCAAGTCGAACGACCCACAGAAAAATACACAGAAGCAGCCCGAATCGCCGCCTCTTTGCAAAAAGATGAGCATTATGAAGTAGATGAAAAAGCCCGAAACGTGCTGTTAACAGATGAGGGTTTTGCTGAAGCAGAAGAACTTTTGCAAGTAAAAGATTTATTTGATCCAGAAGATCCTTGGGCGCACTTTGTTTTTAATGCCATTAAAGCCAAAGAACTGTTCCTCAAAGACGTTAATTACATTGTCCGTAATGACGAAGTAGTAATTGTCGATGAATTTACCGGGCGGGTGCTACCGGGACGACGTTGGAGCGATGGACTACACCAAGCAATTGAAGCCAAAGAACATGTAGACATTCAACCAGAAACTCAGACTCTAGCAACAATTACTTATCAAAACCTGTTTTTGCTGTATCCGAAACTAGGTGGAATGACAGGAACGGCAAAAACAGAAGAAGTCGAATTTGAAAAAATTTACAAATTAGAAGTAGCTGTCATTCCTACTAATCGGATCAGAAGACGAGAAGACTTGTCCGATATGGTGTTTAAGAATGAAGCAGGTAAGTGGCGAGCGATCGCCAAAGAATGTGCCGAAATGCACCAACTTGGTAGACCTGTCTTAGTCGGAACCACAAGTGTTGAAAAATCTGAGTATCTCAGCCAGCTGTTGAAGCAAATGGAGATTCCCTATGAATTGCTCAACGCCCGACCGGAAAACGTAGAGCGGGAAGCGGAGATCGTCGCTCAAGCGGGACGTAAAGGTGCTGTGACGATTGCCACCAATATGGCAGGTAGAGGTACGGATATTATCTTGGGTGGTAACTCCGAATATATGGCTCGTTTGAAGATGCGGGAATACTTTATGCCCCGAATCGTTAAGCCAGAAGATGAAGATATGTTTAGCGTCCACAGAGCAGCTGGTTTACCTCCCAGTTCCAGTGGTGCTGGACAAGGCTTTGTCCCTGGGAAAAAAGTTAAAACTTGGAAAGCTTCGCCCCAAGTTTTTCCAACTCAACTTTCTAAAGAAACAGAACAGCTGCTCAAACAAGCAGTAGAAATGGCAGTCCAAGCCTACGGCGATCGCAGTTTACCAGAATTGGAAGCAGAGGAAAAAATCGCTGTAGCCGCCGAAAAAGCCCCCACTGACGACCCTGTAATTCAAAAATTTCGGGAAGCCTACAAACTGATCAAACAAGAGTATGAAGTGTTCACCAGTCGCGAACACCAAGAAGTAGTAGACTTGGGAGGCTTACACGTAATTGGTACAGAACGCCACGAATCACGACGGATTGATAACCAATTACGGGGACGTGCGGGACGCCAAGGCGACCCTGGTTCCACGAGATTTTTCCTCAGTTTAGAAGATAACTTGATGCGGATTTTTGGTGGCGATCGCGTCGCTAAATTAATGGAAGCCTTCCGCGTTGAAGAAGATATGCCAATCGAATCTGGAATGCTGACCCGCAGCTTAGAAGGCGCCCAGAAAAAAGTCGAAACCTACTACTACGATATCCGTAAACAGGTATTTGAATACGACGAGGTGATGAACAACCAACGTCGTGCGATTTACGCAGAACGCCGCCGAGTTTTAGAAGGACAAGACCTCAAAGAACAAGTTATTGAGTACGCCGAAAGAACGATGGATGACATCGTTAACTACTACATCAATCCAGACCTACCCTCAGAAGAGTGGGAACTAGACAAATTAGTCGAGAAAGTCAAAGAATTTGTTTATTTACTAGCAGACTTACAATCATCTCAACTAGTAGATATGTCAATGGGTGAAATTAAAGCTTTCTTGCACGAACAAGTGCGAATTGCCTACGACATGAAGGAAGCCCAAATAGACCAAATTCAACCCGGATTGATGCGTCAAGCCGAACGCTTCTTTATTTTGCAGCGCATCGATACCCTCTGGCGGGAACACCTGCAACAAATGGATGCTTTGCGCGAGTCCGTAGGATTACGGGGTTATGGTCAAAAAGACCCATTGATTGAATACAAGACCGAGGGTTACGAACTCTTCTTGGATATGATGACCAATATTCGCCGAGATGTCGTCTACTCCTTGTTTATGTTCCAACCTCAGCCTCAAGCAGTAGTGCAAACATCTTCAGAGATGGTGTAGGTTGACATCCTCCCACAGCTAAAAGCCTGTGGGATTGTCCTCTAATCACTTCAAACTACTTGCCACCAGCCGAAAGCCGGGCCAATGAAACGAATTGTCACCCAAGCTGCAACCATAACGCCAATGCCAATCCAAGCACCACGAGTAGTCCATTTTACAAAAAGTTCTGCTTGTGACTTTGTGATCGCAACCCAAGGCATAATGCGCTCTTGTTCGGGTTGACCGTATTTTTTTCCCAGTGCTTCTTTACGACGCTTTGCTTCACCCATTTGCTTCACCTACGACTAAAATTCAAAAAATTCAACAAAATTCTTGTTTTATATATTAAATACCAGATGTGTATTTTGTTGATTATTGTTTGTTGGTTGGAGAAAGAAACCACTAACTATGAACTACCAACCACCAATACAATTTTTATGAGTCGTCCTGACTCGGTTGAGAAAATAAGCTGGGATCAAGATAGTTAATACGTGCCAAGGGACTGAGCGCAGTTAAGATTTGAGCGCCATAGCTACGGTTGACAACTCTACCATCAAGTAAAGCTACAATACCTTGACTTTCTCTTGCTGGGGCGATCGCTCTTTGTAATTCGTTTAAAGCGGCTGGCAATAAATATAAACGAAACCAGTCTTGATGCGATCGCTTATAGTAAGCAACTCTTCCCGCTACCAATGGATGTTCTAAAGATGGTAAAGGTAAAGTCGCGATCACAAGCAATTGTGGTGCAGGTAAAACTCTTTGATGTTCTCGCCAAAATTCCCAACCACTAACTAAAATACCATTTTCGTCCAAACAAGTTTTTTCTACTTGGACTCGCGAACCAAATTCCGAAGCTAAGATTGCTCCCACTTGAGACTTTAATGGCACATCCCCTACCAACACCACCGTCAATCCTGATGATGTCGCACTCAGACAGACTAATGTCCGCACTTTATGAATAAATGCTGCTTGAAATTCTGGGGTATTTGGTAAGGGCAATTGATACGGTATGTAAAGTTGAATCGCTTCAGTTTGGCTATCCGAGAACTTTAAACAAGTCAACTCCTGATCTACTAAGCCAAGGTGTTGGCGAAAAATAGGAGCCTCGGTTTCTGGTTCTAAGGAACTACCAATTAATACCACAGGTTGGCGTTGCCAAATCGGCGTCAGTATTCCTGCTATGTCAATCGGAGCGCTGTGTAAAGAAAATAAGCCTTGACGACGGCTAATAGTAGCCCAGAGGAGAGTAAGGGAAGTAGAAGAGTGCTGGAATTGTTGCCAAAATTTTTTCCAAGCATCAGGGAGAGTATCTATATCTATATCTAAAGCTGAATACAGACAGTTCAAAAATTCTGTTTCTGTTTGAGAAATCAAATAACATTCGTAGGGATTTGCAGGATGCTGAAATAGTTCGTGTGTAAGTTTTGCTCGTACAGAGCGAATTTCCTCAGCAACGTGTGGGCAGGCAAGTATCAATTGATCCCAGTCTTGCGCTTCCCAGGTGACAGTAAGTTGATCGCGCACCCAAGTTTCTAAATCGTCTACGCCATCAATAATTGTAGGAATGCCAGATGGAAAATTATCTTTGGGTGTTAGTTGTGCTTTTAACCAAGCTTGAGGAGAAATCAAAAATAGTCCTTGAAACTCACCACCTGGCCAGATATCACCTGTCTTAATCGACTTATTGACTCCCAGCCACTGCTGTAAGCGGGGAATTTCCACTTTCACAAGACGTTGCTGCACAACTTCAGAAGCAACGATAATCACAGGGCCATACCACATCAAAGCCGATGCTACAAAGCTTGTGCGATATCGCCCTTGATAGCCGCAAGCCGCACCCACTTGAATCAGGGCGCTACGTCCCAAGCGCAGGGCGCGTGCAACCAACCGTGCCATCGTTAAATGATGGGGCCAGGAAGGGAAACCCGCCTGCGATCGCAGGAAGTTATGTAATGATAAATGAACTTCTGCCTCAATCACACGCTTTTCATTCCATACAAAGTGATTTTTGCTTGCAATAGCCCCACTTATATTATTCAGTTATCAGTTATCAGTGACCAGTCATCAGACTAATAATCGATAACTGATAACTGTGAACTGATAACTGTTAACTGACCAATTGCCCTAAATTATGCCAACTTATAGAGGAATTTCCAGCGAAGCTTTTAGACATCCCCTGGATCTGCAAGCTGAACAAACATTGCGTAGTTTACCGGGATTTGATTTAGTCGCCCGTAAACTGATGGAATTTATCTACGAGCGCCCCCAGTTAATTTATCTAATGGGCAACACCATCCAAGTTGGGCCTCGTCAATACTCCACTATTTACCAGATTTTTCGCCAATGTGTGTGGGATTTGGATATTTATCCAGAACCAGCACTGTTTGTTTCACAAAATCCCCAAGCCGATAGCTATGCACTAGGGCAAGAACATCCTTATATAGTCATAAATACAGGGATATTAGACTTACTAAACGAAGCCGAAATTAGGGCGGTGCTAGCCCATGAACTGGGGCATATTAAATGTGGTCATACTATTTTAATTCAAATGGCGATGGGGGCGATGAGTGCTGCTTCTGCCCTGGGGAGATTTACTTTTGGTATTGGTAATTTTGTTACACCAGCATTAATTTATGCTTTTTTTGAATGGCGACGCAAAGCAGAGCTATCAGCAGATCGAGCCGCATTATTATTAGTAGATGACTTAAATACCGTGATGACATCAATGATGAGAAGTGCGGGTGGCAGTATAAAATATGCCAATGAATGTAGTTTAAAAGAGTTAATTCGTCAGTCAGAAAATTATCAAGTACTTGACGAAGATGAATTAAATCAAGTCTATAAATTTTTGGTTTACAGTGGCGCTCAAAGCGAGATGTTGAGCCATTCTTTTCCTGTAGAACGCTTGCGTTATCTACAGGAGTGGGCAGTATCAACAGAATATCAGCAAATCAAGCAAGGAAATTATGTGCGATCGCCTGCATCGGGATCAGTAGATGTGAAAGCAACAGAAAATTCTACCCAAAACCCAGAAATCGAAAAATTACAACGAAAAATTGAAGAATTGCAAAGACAGATTAATAAAATGAAAAAATCAGGTTGAGTGGGGATCGGGGATCGGAGAATTATTAACCACTAACCACAAACTAACAAGTAAAAATTTTTCAACATGACGCTCAAATTTACCAAGTTTCTATGTGCCTTCAGTATAATTTTTCTGCTTGTTGTCTTATCACCGACAATGGCTTTGGCTTCCTCTGTTAAATTTAATACAAGTTATGCTGTAACTATTGCCATAACAGCGAAATCATCCTTAGAGATGAATCTTACCCCGCAAGTACGGCAACAACTTCAAGCAGTACGTCAACGGCGTAATCGAGAGATTCAAAAAGTTTTGAACTCATCTCAATTGACTCAATTGACTCACAACTTACGTTCTGGTGATGATTTTCATCAAGCACTAGACAAACTCAATTTACAAGGCGATCAAAAGGAAATGGTAGAGGCGATTGTCAAAATTTGTGATTTGAAAACAAAAGCAATATTATCTCGCTTTTCACCATAAACGAACCTATTCTTTATCGTTGAGTATATTGTGAGAATGGCGATCGCGTGCGGTGAATCCTGTGATCGCTGTATGTATGGTCAAATACAGCGTATTGCAGGTTTATGAGGTACAGACTATTCGGTCATAAATTATAAGAAAGTTTTTCACTCAATCAGAGATGTACCTCATTTACTTGAAAACTGCTGTATATATGTTCAGCTCCTATCTTCTGCAACAATCCTGATCGCTTTAGCTGTAGGTGGAGTTCGTGTTTCACGCGCGTCAATCTCTGTTTTTTCAGAATCTCCCTAAAGGTTGATATTAGAATAACTCCATCAACAATAAACTTGATGCAGGTTTGACATATAAATGACAAATATCTGAGAAATAAATAATTTATTGTCTTAATAAAATAAATTCAAAAATAATACTTATGAACTCACACTACTTAGCACAAACAATTTCAGAAACCTCATTACCAAATAATCAGCAACAAGACCCATTGATCGCTAAAAATTTACAAAGAGAACAATATATTGGTATTTTTAGCCTTGCGATCGCTTTAATTGCAGCTGTCGGAATCATCAGTCGCCGAGTCGAATATGCTATTTTGTTCGCTATTGCTCTAAGCCTTGTTCTCATTGCTTTCTTTTTATTCATCTAAAAAAATCGCTTAATTGTTCATAAAATAAGTCAATGGGAATAAACAGAACGCGAGTTACGCAACGTGAACAACCTTGAAACGCTTAGGAATGAGGATTAAATAAAGTGCAAAATTAGGCTGTGTTAGCGGAGCGTAACGCACCGTTTTAAGTTCCATCAGAATTGCATGTTATTAAATTTGCGTTCCTTACCAATAACAAATGACAAATAACAAATGACTACTTATAGCATTTGCAAAATTTCTTTGGCTGCGCGATCGCACACTCCCGATTCTCCAATACACTGTTGCATTTTTTCATAATCTGCTTGTATCTGTTGTTTGCGTTCCTGATTGAGCAAAAATCCCATTGCTGCTTGAATAATATTCTCTGGCGTCGCTGTTTTTTGAAGAAACTCTGGGACAATTGCTTTCATAACAATTAAATTAACTGGGGAAGCAAAAGGAAAATTTATTTTGAGGATATTACGAGCAACCCAGTAAGTAAAAGGACTGAGACGGTAAATAACTACCTGTGGTACCTTTAACAAGGCGAGTTCTAGATTGACAGTCCCACATTTAGTAAGTGCTAAATCAGCAGCAGCTAGTACTTCCTGATGTTCATCCGAAACTATCGTTGCTTGTAAACCGTATAGTTGTATCTCTTGTTCGATTTTATGTCGGTAAATTTCCAGAGATAGGGGAATCCAGAAATGAACTTGCGGTAGTTTAGCTTGAATTACCTGTGCTGCTTGGAACATTACAGGTAGAAGATATTTGAGTTCCTGATGACGAGAAGCTGGTAAAAGTGCCACAGCGATCGCATCATCGGTAATACTTAATTGACTGCGTGCTGTTTCTCGACTAGGAAATTGTTTTATCCTATCTACGAGTGGATGACCAACCCAGGTAACTTTCGCACCTTTGTCTTGAAAATAACGCGCTTCTTCAGGGAAAATAGCTAATATTTGATCACTCACATGAAGAATTTGCTTTGTATTCCCAAGATTAACCGAAGAAGCCCAAACTTGGGGAGCAATATAATATACAATTGGAACTTGTGGCATTTGGCGGCGCAGATAATTGCCAATACCTAGATTTGGCCCCATGTAGTCAATCAACACTACCAAGTCAGGCGGATTTTGCTTGAGATAGGCGATCGCTTGACGCTGAATTTGCAGAGTTGGTAGTACAAAAGTTAGAGATTCCAACAGACCAAAAGAACCAATTTCGCTAGTATTACCCAGCAAAATTGCTCCTGCTGCTGCCATTTTGTCACCACCAAGCGCCACAATTTCTAATTCCAACCCAGCAGCAAAAGCTTGCTGTCGCAGTGCTGTCACCAATAGCGACCCCTGCAAATCGCCAGAAACTTCACCAGTACTAATAAATATTCGCATTTTTAGGGGAAAGGGGAAAGGGGAAAGGGGAAAGAGACGCTACGCGTAGACGCGCAAGCGACTTCTCACAGAGTACGAGGATCGGGAATGGGAACGGGGAACGGGCAATGAATGGTATTTCTTCTCTCCCTTCCCTTGTCCCCCTTGTCTCTCTTGTCTCCCTTGTCCCCGATCCCCGATCCCTGATCCCCGATCCCTTCTGATCAAGACTCATCATCTCTGTTGCTTGCTTTGCCTTTTCCAGGAATTAAACCACGTCTTCCAGGCATTTGCGAAAGTAACAGAAAACGACGCAAGTGCTGTAATTGTTCTGTATTTCCTAACAGTTCTACATCTTCCAAAGCGTCTTTGAAGAGTAAATCTGAACGGTAGAGTATGCGGAAGGCTTTTTTCAATATTTGTAATTCACTAGCAGAAAAACCAGCGCGTTTGAGTCCCACCAGGTTGAGCGATCGCACTCGCGTCGGATTTCCCTCTACTAACATATATGGTGGTACATCTCGATCAATACGACTCATTCCCCCTACCATCGCGTGCTTACCAATATGCACAAATTGATGGATACCGAGAACCCCACTGATTGTTGCTCGTGATTCAATATGAACATGACCTGCGATCGCTACCGCATTAGAAATAGTCACAAAGTCTTCAATTACACAGTTATGAGCAACATGTACATAAGCCATTAGTAAATTACCGTTACCAATAGTTGTAGCTTCTCCTACACCAGTAGCACGGTTAATTGTCACATATTCGCGAATGCGATTATCGTTACCAATTTTGACCCAGCTAGCTTCACCAGCATACTTTCGATCTTGGGGTTCCATGCCAATAGCAGCCCCCGGAAAAATCTGATTTCGCGCTCCGATTTCTACGTGTCCGTCTAGCACTACATGAGCGCCAATTGTCGTATCAGGGCCTACTTTCACATGCCCACCAATCACAGCATAGGCACCGACTTCCACTGTCGGGTGCAGATCCGCGTTAGGATGAATTACAGCAGTTGGATGAATAAGCGTTTTCAAGGGTGCATCTCCAAAACAGTAAGCGTGCTAAGTTTTTTGCCAAACGCGCCACGGAGCGTCTGAGTTCAGTAGCCGAAAGCATCAAGTTTTTACAGGTGTGAGGGCAGTGAATATATGGAAATCAGACTGTAACAGTTGTTTTTTGTTGTTGCTGATATTCCGAATACAAAATTTTGTAGAGGCGCTTTACGCTGATGCCCCTACTAATAGAATAAATTTTCAGCTTACGAGGGAAAACATTAATTCACCTTCAGCAACTAACTGACCGTCAACCTCGGCGTGAGCCTGCATCTTACCGAAACGACGTTGTTTGATCCATAACAGTTCCACAGTCATGATTAGTTGATCACCGGGAACAACTTGGCGACGGAAGCGGACTTTATCTATACCAGCAAATAGGAAGAGTCCGCCTTTTAATTTTGGCACTTGTGTCATCACGACACCACCAACTTGTGCCATTGCTTCTACAATTAGCACACCTGGCATGATCGGACGTCCTGGAAAATGTCCTTGAAAATGGGGTTCATTAATTGTGACGTTTTTAATGCCAATAGCTCGTTTCCCTGGTGTGTAGTCAATAATCTTATCTACAAGTGCAAAGGGATAACGATGGGGTAGAAGTTTTTGAATTTCTTCCGCCGTGAACATCACTTTTGTTTCTGATGTGCTTGTAGTGGAATTCTCAGACTGCTCCTGGGTAGGTGCAGATGTCGGATTATCGGTAGAATTCACTTCGGTGACAATTGCCATTGATTGTGTGGTTGATTTTTAGGTGTAGTCTAGTAGGCGATCAAATTATGTTTGTTAGTAGTTATTAGTTAGTATTTTGTTGTCAAAATACCACTAACTAACCACTATCTACAAACCAATAACCACTAACGCAATTCCCAAATTTTCTGTGCCAGTTGCACATGTAAATTGTGGCTGGCTTTATATGCCAAAAAATGAGCATGAGGGAAAATTCCTAATAAACTCAAATCTCCTACTAGATCCAAAATTTTATGACGTACTGGCTCATTTGCAAATCTTAATGGTGGATTTAGCCAACCATCTGGCCCACACACAAGAGCATTTTCTAGGCTTCCACCCTTAATTAACCCGGATTTTTGCAGGTATTCAATTTGATGTAGTAAACCAAAAGTACGGGCTGGGGCTATTTCTGTTGTAAAGTTAGCATCAGATTTTTCTGATTCCGGAAGTAGTGACCAGCTGTGCCATTGATTACCAATCGCAGGTAATTCAAAATTAATGCCGTAGGTAAAGCGAGTAGTTGGTGCAGGGAGAGCGCAAACAAAAGCATCGTCCTGACGAACCCATATAGGCTCATTGATAGATACAGCAATATTGGATTCTGTATTTGAGCTTTGGGACACTAAACCCACTTGAGCAATACTTTCTGCCCATAGTTTTGCCGAACCATCTAAAAGCGGTACTTCTGGCCCGTCAATTTCAATGCGAGCATTGTCTACACCCATACCCGCCAGTGCTGCTAATAAATGTTCCACAGTCCGAACACTTTTCTCATCTTTGCCTAACTGAGTTGAGAGAACAGTCTGACTGACGGCAGGTACTTGAGCTGGAATAATTGGCGTGTTTGGTAAGTCTGTGCGGACAAAGTAACGTCCGCTATCTGCTTGTGTTGGTATGATCTGCACCCTAGTATTTACACCACTATGCAGTCCTACCCCTGTAAGAATAATTTCAGCTGCGAGAGTTTGCTGCATATAGTTATTAGTCATTAGTCATTTGTCCTCTGTCATTAGTCATTTGTTATTTGTCCATAGTCAAAAGTCCCTACGTTAACAAGTTTTTGACTATTAACCAATGACCAATGACGAAATTAGAATCTTTCCCCAATACCAAAATTGATCCGGCTATCTCCTTCGTCATTGATGCCATAGTCAATGCGGATGGGACCGAGTGGGGACTGTACCCGCACACCAAGACCATAGCCGTAGCCAGTACCGCTTTTATCCAATAAATCTCCTACTTTTGTTTCTGTCCCCAAGTCAGTAGCAGCATCGAAAAATAGGGCGCCGCTAACTACAGAGAACACAGGAAAGCGATACTCAACAGTGGCTTGCAAGAAACTACTACTACTAGCTAATTGACCTTCGTCATAGCCTCGCACAGAGTTACTTCCACCCAAAGTAAAAGCTTCGTAAGGAGGTACATCACCTAATATTGTTCCTCCTTGTACGTTGAAAGCAATAGTCTGCGCTCCTTTGCCAAAGCTAACAAATTTTACAGGCAGATAGTAGCTATAGCTACCTCGGATCTTGCTTGATAAAATCGTACCTAGACCTATTGGTACGGACTGGTCTAATCCCAAGCGGAAGAAGGAACCCCTAGTTGGTTGTAGAGCATTATCGCGTTTATCCCGGACTGCTGCTAGTTGCAATGTCAGCAAGTCGTCCTGACCTGTTCCAGATTCAGTCAGGTCAATAATCTCTGTTGGTTGGTCATTTTTGTATACTGTTCCTCTCTTTCTGATATCGCCATCAGAATCACGAGTGGAAACTCGTTGATACCGTACACCAGCTGAAGCTGTCCATTCTGCACGTTCGTAGGGATTTTTAGACAAAGGACGGGTGAAGTTAACACCGCCACCTAGACGTAAAATTCGAGGAACATCTCCATCTGTAGATTCACTGTTTTTAAAGGTTTCAACATTGTCATCTTCACCTTCAAAGATTAATGAAATCGAACGGCTACGGAAAAGATTTGTTGTATAGGAAGTTCGGTATGGATCTCCAGCTATCCAAGGATCTGTAAACCGGACATCAAACAGCAATTCCCGTTGACCAATTTCTAATTCGCCTCCCAGTTTCTGGTTTCTACCGTTGAGGTTTTGCTCTTGGTAACTGATAGTACCAAACAAGCCGCTAGCAGAACTGATACCTGCACCGGCGGCGATGGAACCACTGTTACGCTCAACTACATTAACTTGTACATCGACTTCACTGGGGTTGGTACCGGGGTTAAGAGAAACATTCACATCTTCAAATAGCCCCAGACTGTATACACGTTGTAAATCTTTTTGGATGATGTTGCGGTTGAATACTTGTCCGGGCTTTAATTGGATTTCCCGTGTAATAATATACGGCTGTGTCCGCCCCCGGATCGGGTTTCCATTTTTATCGGTTTCTTGACCTTCTTTATTGCGGTATTGGACATTAATATTTTCTACTACCCCTTCTGCTACATTTAGCGTGACAACTCCATCTGGGGATACTTGCGGAGAGCCAACTACTTGTGCTAAGACGTACCCTTTGTCTTGATATACCTTGAGTAACTTTTTAACACTGTCTTGCAACTCACGTAGGTTCAAGATTCTACCATACTGGCTACTAAAGATTTGATTGACAGTGTTTGGAGGTAATACAGAAGCTACATTTGTACCAGGATTAGCGTCAATTTTTACTTGATTTAATACGGGATTTAACTGAACTAAAAATGTGACTCGTACCCCTAATGGTGTATCTTCTGGCACTGCTTGCACATTTGAGAAAAAACCAGTAGCAAAGACAGAGTTAATATCTTCTTGCAGTTGCGATCGCGTTGTTGTTCGTCCTGGTTGAGTACGAATTACCCCGTAAACTTGGTTTTCTTGTTCTGCTGGTAGCGGTTGTCCACCTTCTGTTCTAACCACAACCTCTGATACTAATACGCGAGGTTCTGCTTCTGTTGTTGGTTGTTGATTAGTTGGTGGTTGTTGATTAGTTGGTGGTTGTTGATTAGTTGGCGGTTGTTGGTTAGTTGGTGGTTGTTGGTTAATTGGCGATTGTTGATTAGTTGGTGGTTGTTGGTTAGTTGGCGATTGTTGATTAGTTGGCGATTGTTGATTAGTTGGCGATTGTTGATTAGTTGGTGGTTGTTGGTTAGTTGGTGGTTGTTGGTTAGTTGGCGGTTGAGTGTTTTGAGGAACAGCCGTGGGAGGATTCTGTGCAGTTTTTGAAGTTGTTAAAGTTGTTGTTGATGTTACGCTTTTGGGTGTTGTCTTTAGTGCTGACGCACCGACAGTATTAACTAACACTTGTTGGTTTGCTGTCGATGTCCTAAGTGTTGTTGGCTGTGTTTTTTGAGAATTATGTATTTTTTTTGACGTATTGTTAGTTAGTCTAGATAAGTCTAATGTCGTCTTTTTCGCAGGAAAAACGGCGACAAATTCTTCTTTTTCTGGTTTTACCACTGCTGTTGTATCTTCGGCAGTCTCTGTAATATTTGGATTAATGGAAGTTGGGATTGTTACCTCTGCTTTTGTATCATTTGTTGGGAATCCTGCAACAACTTCTTGGTCTTGATTTGTTGTTGGGACGAAAAAATCTGCTGTTTTTTTGGAATTGTTCGCGGTTTGCGCGTTAGCATGAAGCGAACCGCTTAAAGGTGTGGCGATCGCCACCATAGTCATCAATACCGGAGACAAGCGCATTTTATTCTGATTGTTCTTCACTTCCACACCATCAAATAGAGATTTAGCTTTTAGTCAAAAATTTTTGTTGGTCAATGGTCAACAGAGCATCCCAAATGTTTAAAATCCCCGCAGACTGGAAGTCTGGGGCTAGACAAACTTAGTCCGCGCAGGCGGACTAATTGTACCTACGTAGGCAGGCTTTGTTGTTCTAGCCGCGAATAGAAGTCGCTCTTGTTTTTTCAAAAATTGGGATGCTCCCATAAATGCCCAATGTCCACTCCTCACACTTCCCCATTACCTTTTTTCCACCGCTTCTAGCACTCTTGTTAAAACCTCCTGGTAAGCATTCTCAACATTCCCTAAGTCCCGACGAAAGCGGTCTTTATCTAGTACACGACGATTGGGGTCATCTCCTGCGGATATGTCCCACAAACGACAGGTATCGGGACTAATCTCATCTGCTAATAGCAACTGTTGTTGTGAATTCAAACCAAATTCTAGTTTGAAGTCCACTAAGGTAATGCCACACCCCTGGAAAAACTCTTTGAGAAATTCGTTAATTTGCAATGCAAGATGGATTATACTGTCAACTTGTTCCGGAGTTGCTAATTCCAGAAGCAGGAGGCGATCGCGTGTCAACAATGGATCTCCCAATTCGTCGTTTTTATAATAAAACTCCACTAATGGCATTTTGAGTACAGTACCCAGTACTAACCCTGTTTGTTGACAAAGACTACCTGCGGCTATGTTCCTGACAACTACTTCCAATGGCAATATTTTTACTGCCTTGATCCGCATTTGGTTTGAAGCAGGACTGTCAATAAAGTGGGTCTTGACACCACGGGTTTCTAGCTGTTGAAATATTTTACTAGAAATGATATTATTTATGTTTCCCTTATTTTCAATACTGCCGCGTTTTTGAGCGTTGAATGCTGTAGCATCATCTTTAAAAACAGCCAATAAAATTTCCGGGTTATCCGTGGGATAAATAATTTTGGCTTTGCCTTCGTATAACTTGGTTTGGGCAGTCATGGTAGGAAGTAAATTTAAGTTCGATGGCTTGCTTCTATGCGTTTAGGCTTAACCATTTTATCTTTTGTTTTTCGTTATTAGTCATCAGTAAAACACTTAAGCAAAACTGTTGACTAAAGATAGATGCATAGAATAATAGTGGGAATTTAACATAAATTATCTATATTTGTGTTTATTGAAGTAGTCGCTATTTTCCACAAGAGAAAATTAATAATTTAAATGTATAAATTAGAACAATATCATAAATTACTTAGTAATTAAAGTTAAATAAATTAGTATTTCACAATAATTGTGGAAAATCCGTAAACCTACTCAAAACTAAATAATGAATTTTTGACAAAATTAACCTTGGTAAGGATTAAATACTAAGAAACAAGGACTTCTTAACCTTTTTGCTTTATCGTTCCCAAGTTTTAAGAAAAATATCAAGATTGCCAGTTCTTCAGTTTGGGATTACAAAAAATAAGGAGGTGAAAATTGGATCAAAATATGCCTAACAAAGATGACTTTCTTTATCCTCGTGGTCGCTATTACGGTCAGGTAAAGCCAGAAAATTTGGTATTTAACGCGAATCTGCAAGAATTTGCCCAAAGAGTCAGCTATATCTGCAATTTAGAGACAGCTGGTAAAATATCTACTGAAGAGGCTTATGAAAAGATCAAGGGTCTTTGGAAAAGCTTGAAACAGGCAAAAAAACAGTTAAGAATTGGCGAAAACCCTTTCCGAATGGACGACGATGGTAATCAACCAGAAGATTAAAGAATTAAAAGTCATTAGTCATTAGTTATTGTCCTCGCGTCTGTGGATTTTTCTTGTCTGTGTATTCTTCTTATTTATGCATCATTGTCCAAACTCCATCCCAAGAATTTAGTAGAGTTTCTCTAAGGTAAGTACGAGCGCGTTTCAAGTGAATATTGACAGTCTGATCTACTGGTCGGATTTTTTTTGCTGATTCAAAGTACGCGATCGCACGCTTAAAATCCCGATTTAGATAAGCATCACGTCCAGAATTATAGTCAGACAGAAAATCTTGAGTTGCAGCGTTTTTAATGTAATTGCCTCTAGAATTTTCTCCAACATTGTTTCTAGGGCTTCATTATTAATAAGTTCAATTGCGCGCAGAAATTGCTGAAATTCCGCAGTAATAAAGTCTAATAAACAAACAAATTCATTAACCGAAAGATCTTTAACGCGACGTAGTAAAGCATGAGTGCGATTAACTTGAGTCAGTTCAGTTAATGTAGCCAAAACACTACCAGTATTTAGAAGTGACATGATTTTATATTAGGGGATCGGGGATTAGGGGACAAGGAGGACAAGGAGGACAAGGAGGACAAGGAAGAATTATTTAACAAGTCTCTTCCCAATACCCAATACCCAATACCCAATCCCCAATACCTGACCCATAAAATTACGCTGCTTTCGGTAATTCTGAATAAATTACCTTTTGATAATAATCTTGCAACTGACGAGTTGCAGCAGCCCATCCCCAGCGTTCCGCTTCTCTACGAGCATTTTGACGAATCGATTCTCGTTCTTGTTTCATTTCTAACAAGCGAACCGTAGCAGCGATCGCACCCTCGTCACCAGTATCTGGAGCAAATAGGTATCCATTGACACTATCTGTCACGATATCGGGAATGCCACCAGAGCAGGCTGCAACTACCGGACATCCAGCCGCCATTGCTTCTAGAAGTACTAAACCTAATGTTTCTGTGCGAGAAGGAAAGATAAAAGCATCGGCGCTAGCAAAGGCTGATGCTAATTCTTTACCAACCAGATAGCCCACAAAATTGGTGTTTGTATTAGCAAAGTGTTTTTCTAAGGCTTGGCGGTGAGGGCCATCTCCCACTAGTGCTAGTCTGGCTTCGGGGATAGCTTCTAGTATGGGTTTGATCCGCTCAATTTCTTTTTCCACAGAAAGACGCCCAACGTATAGCAACAAAGGGCTATCTGGATGATTTTGTGATAGACGCGATCGCATTTCTTCACTAGTTAAGCTAGGATGAAATGTCTCTGTGTCTACTCCCCGTTGCCACAACTTGACTCTTTCAATGCCGTGCGTTGTTAGTTCCTCCATCATCGCTGTAGAGGTACATAGATTTAAAGCTGCTTGATTGTGACCTGCTTTCAGTAATTCCCACAAGAAGCCTTCCAACATTCCTAAACCGTAATGTTGGAGATATTGAGGCAAGTGGGTATGATAAGAAGCCACCAAAGGAATGTTAAGTATCTTGCTATAGAATATACCAGCTAATCCTAAAACTGCTGGATTGACCACATGAATAATATCTGGCTGAAACCGTTCGACTGTATGACCAATTGCTGGGCGAGGCAGTGCCATTTTTAACTCTGGATAGAGTGGCAGCGGAAAACCAGAGACACCATATACTTTGGCTCCTTTATATTCTGTAATACCGCCTTCTGGGCAAATCACTAGTACTTCGTCGCCACTGCGTTGTAAATGTTCAATACTATGACTTAAGCGTGTGACAATGCCGTCAAGCTTAGGCAAAAAGGTTTCGGTAAATAGAGCAATCCTCATAAAATATCATTCACTACAGGCAGGGTGTTCAGATAATCTCAAGCTTCTGGACAACTTCCAGTATTACTCACAGGGTATACTGTCTCATGCGTTACAATCAATTCCACGCGACCAAAAATCAGTTATCAGTTACCAATTAATAATTGATAAGTGTTTACCAATGTGATTTTTCATCCTTGATAAACAGACTGGCCGTCATACTGTGCGAGAATGTGACGACCAGGTTGATCAATATGTTTTTGAAGTCAAGATGTTTTGTTTGGCAGGGTGCAAATACCATGAATGCCAATGACTGCTATTACCCCACCTAACAAAACTCCGACCCCTTCAGCAAAGCAATTAATTCTGTGTCTGTTTTCTGCTGCTTCAGCAACAAGTAAGTCACTCACCTTTACAGATGGGGACTTTACAACTTGTTGATAATTTTTATGAACTGCATCTAATGTTACCCATTCAGGAAACAGATAGTAGACACTGATGCTACTAAATGCAACTCCAGGTAACACAACAAACACAAATAGAACAAGCGATCGCATATTCATGCTTTGCTATTTACGATGCCAACTGACTTTTGGCAAAATTTGGTTTTTATCAACTCGGATTCGATACTTGACAGCAAAGTTCAACAGAGAATCAAGCAGGGAGTCAGAGAGATAGTGAGGTTGTAAACCCAGATCCAAGAGTTTAGTATTTTTGGCGTTAAAGTAGTGTTCTTCTTTTTCGACTCTGGGATTATCCAAGTTATTAACTTCTACATTTAGTCCCATTGCGTTCCCGGCTTTTTTCACCATCATTGCCAAGTCGCCGACGCTGAATTGTTCGGTAAATTGGTTGAACACACGCAATTCACCAGGTTGTGCAGGGTTGGCGATCGCCAGTTCGATACATCGCACTGTGTCCCGAATATCCAAAAATCCCCGCGTTTGTCCACCTTTACCATAAACAGTTAGGGGGTGTCCAATTGCTGCTTGGATACAGAAACGGTTTAGTGCTGTGCCAAACACACCATCATAATCTAGGCGGTTAATTAACAGCTCGTCCATACCAGTTTCTTCTGTGAGGACACCGTAAACCACACCTTGATTTAAATCTGTTGCCCGTAGTCCCCAAATCCGACAAGCAAAGTGGATATTGTGACTGTCGTGGACTTTGCTTAAGTGGTACATTGAACCAGGTTGTTTGGGATAAGGCAAAGTGTCTTTGCGCCCGTTGTGTTCAATGGTGATATAGCCTTCTTCTATATCTATATTCGGTGTACCGTATTCACCCATGGTTCCCAATTTTACCAAATGGCATTCTGGGAAATCTTCTTTCATTGCGTACAACAAATTCAGCGTACCCACAACGTTATTGACTTGTGTCATCACGGCATGTTCACGATCAATCATCGAAAATGGTGCGGAACGCTGTTCGCCAAAATGCACGATCGCATTTGGTTCAAATTTGTGTAGGGCTTTTTGGAGAAACTCGTAATTGGTGATATCACCAACAAACAAATCGATGGATTTACCAGTTAAGTCTTTCCAGCGTTGAATGCGTTGCTGAATTGGTGCGATCGGGGTTAGAGTTTCCACACCCAATTCATTATCCCAGTGCCGCCGCACCAAGCTGTCTAAAATAGCAACTTCGTAACCTCGATTGGAAAGATAAAGCGCGGTTGCCCAACCGCAATAGCCATCGCCACCAATAACCAGGACTTTCATTTTCACCTGTTTTTACTCGCTGATAGCTAAATCTACCAGGTTTGTGTCACCTCTAGACCATGAAGATTGGGGATCAGGGATCGGGAATTGGGGATTGGGGACAAGGAGGACATGGGGGACAAAGGAGAATAACCAATGCCCAATGACTATTGACCAATGACTATTGACCAATTTTATAACTACTGGCTATGTAATCAAAAAAGCGGTAATAATTATCAAATTCTGGACTGGGTGCTTTTCCTTGCCAATAGTATTTCACTTTTCCTTGGGCTAATTTCAGCGTCATAACGCCTTCTTGTTGTCCGACTTCTACCGTCAGTACTCCAGATACTCCTTGGGCTGTAGTAAAGTTGGAATTTATCGATGTTTTTGGGTTTTTTTCTGAGGTTATGCCTTCTGGTAGTTGCATTCCTGCCCAACTACGAATCTCTACAGTGTTATTTCTTGGGGAAATAAAGACAATGCCGTCGCCGTTGTCTGATGGCACAGATTTCCAGGTGCTGGGATAGGGAAATTCAAAGCCATATCGAGCATTTTTATAGAGTTTCCAAGTCTGATTAGAGATTTTGAAACTAGGGGTTGTTGTACAGCCTCCTAGAATTACAGACAAAGCGATCGCGTAAATAATGTGTCTTAAATTCCTCATGAAGTGGAAAGCAGTGGGTAAAAGACTCGAAGCTTTATTAGGCAAAGCTTTCATCAATATAGCCATCAAAGGGAACTTATCGGTATCTCACTAAATATTCTTGAGATAGTGTTGTTTTTGTACCACTAGCTGCTGTGATGGTGCAAAGCCTTGTGTTCAATAGTTTTTATAAAGAAATATTACGATATTGACGTCAAAGCGTCTTATTGTATTGACAAGGTAAACACGAGTAGATATCGTAAGATACATACCCGGGTAAGACCGTTAACAGAGTTATGCAAGCTAATAAGCAAAAGGTTACTTTATATTTATCGCCAGAACTGCACAGAAAACTGAAAATACGTTCAGCTATTGATTCAGCACCAATGTCGGATCTTGCCGAACGCGCCCTCGTTTTCTACCTGGCAAATTCGGAGCTAGTTGAAGAAGTAGCTATCTACGGAAAAACTCACAGAGTTTACACCTGTCCTAATTGTGAAAGCTCATTGGTTTTACGGGATGGCGAACTGGTTGCTATGGGCAAACAACCAGGAGTAATTGGTCAAGAACATCTGTCAGTGGAAGAGATGGAAGAGCAAGCCCATCCTAAAGGTGAGGAAGAATTAGTTCCTTGCTAAATATTCAGAATTGCGAATACATAATTACTTATGAATTCTGAGATTCTGCCGTCTTTGCCAACTGCGATGTCTAGAGTTTCTGTAAAAGGTCTCAAGTAGGTCGATGTATGAAAGAAGAGCTCAATATCCTCATTCAAGCTCAATACCCTTTAATCTACCTTGTGACCTCCGAGGAAGAGCGGGCTGAGCAGGCTATCTTTACAATCGCTCAATCGTCAAAACCACAACGGCGAGTGTACGTTTGGACAGTAACTCACGGCATCGTGGAGTATGGTCAACCCCGGAATGTAGGTCAGCATAATACTGTTTCACCAGAAGCGGCGATTGATTGGATTATCCGGCAAAGAGAACCTGGTATATTTATTCTTAAAGATTTACATCCTTTTATAGATGCGCCTGCAACAACAAGGTCTTTACGGGATGCG
Organism: Pelatocladus sp.; assembly: GCF_059505505.1. NCBI lineage: Bacteria > Bacillati > Cyanobacteriota > Cyanophyceae > Nostocales > Hapalosiphonaceae > Pelatocladus > Pelatocladus sp. Next base: position 66,226 of record NZ_JCACKS010000230.1, read on the forward strand.
ATCGCCAGCTTTAAAGGCACGCAAAAGAACATCATTTTGATGTCACCGATGCAGCAGGTACCCATTGAACTGGAAAAAGAAGTAGTTGTTTTAGACTTTGCGCTTCCAGATATGGGTGAGTTGAATAAAGTATTAACTCATCACATAGACAATAATCGTGGGCGACGACTACCAACAGAAGCACGGGAAAAACTTCTCAGAGCTGCTTTAGGATTAACTAAAGACGAAGCTGAAAAAGTATATCGTAAAGCCCAGGTAACAACGGGACGCTTAACAGAAGAAGAAGTTGATATAGTTTTATCAGAGAAAAAACAACTAATCCGTCGCAATGGTATATTAGAGTACATAGAAGAAGATGCAACCATTGACGCGGTCGGTGGGTTGGAAGAATTGAAGAAGTGGTTAAAGCAGCGCTCCAATGCTTTTACTGAAAGGGCGCGGGAATATGGTTTACCTCAACCAAAAGGGATGTTAATTCTCGGTGTTCCGGGTTGTGGTAAGTCATTGATTGCTAAAACCACATCTCGACTTTGGGGCTTGCCACTGTTGCGGTTAGATATGGGTCGGGTTTATGATGGGTCAATGGTAGGACGTTCGGAAGCAAATTTACGCAACGCCCTCAAAACTGCTGAATCTATTTCCCCCGCAATATTATTTATCGATGAATTAGATAAATCCTTTGCTGGTAGTACTGGATCTTCTGATTCTGATGGTGGTACTTCTAGCAGGATATTTGGCTCTTTCCTTACCTGGATGCAAGAGAAAAAATCCCCGGTGTTTGTGATGGCCACTGCAAACCGAGTGGAAAGATTGCCAGGGGAATTTTTAAGGAAAGGTCGTTTTGATGAAATTTTCTTTGTGGATCTGCCCACACCCGAAGAACGACAAGATATATTTAAGATCCACCTCAATAAGCGCCGGAAAGACATCTCTAGGTTTGACTTAGAACAGTTGTCTAAAATGTCAGATGGCTTCTCTGGAGCAGAAATTGAACAGGCGATCGTCGCGGCGATGTATGAAGCTTTCGCCCAAGATCGGGAGTTCACTCAATTAGATATTATTGCTGCGCTCAAAGCGACATTGCCGTTGTCTCGGACGATGCAAGAACAGGTAACAGCCCTTAGAGATTGGGCTAGACAGCGTGCGCGACCCGCAGCGTCTTCCATTGCTGAATATCAGCGAATGGAATTCTAAAAGCTTTCCCCTGTGAACGCAGGGGGGAAGAGCTAGCACTAAAAGCTAGCTGTTAATAAAAAAACCGCGTTCTGCTAAACGCGGCTTACTCTCAAACAAACTAAACTGTTGTCCTTTTTCTCTACTCTCTTTGGAGGAAACCCAAATGTCTCATTTTAGCACTCTGCGTACCAAAATTACCGAAGCTGAAATCCTCAAGCAATCCTTGCGCGATCTAGGTATTAGCGTAAAAACCGAAGCTGATGTTCGCGGTTACAACGGTCAGCGTGTTCGTGCTGACATCGTAGCAGTATTGGAAGGCGAATATGACCTCGGTTGGTCTCGCAACAGCGATGGTTCTTTTGATCTAATCGCAGACCTGTGGGGTGTTGCTAAGAAGCATAATCAGACCGAACTGATTAACTCCATCAACCAAAAGTATGCTGTTAACAAGACCTTGACAGAAGTAAAACAGCGCGGTTTGCAAAATGCCAATGTTAAGTTGGTATTGCAATAGTAATTTATCTGCGCGTTCCCAAAGCTGCACGGGTTAACCTTAGTTAATAGCGGTTAACCCGCTTTTTTTCCCGACTGGATTCACTTCCAGTCGTTGTTTTTTTACAAACAACCTCTTTATGTTTAGTATAGATTTAGTTTACTATTTTTAATCCAATATTTGTAATTTAACATTTTTTAATAAAAAATTGTAGCTGCTTTTAATCAAAACCCAGTTGTCAAAAAGTTACTGGGTTTACAAATTCTGTTCAAGCCTGAATCACAGGAAATAGCACTTCGGTGATGTAAGACTCATTATCTTGTTGATGTTCTACTAATAGTTGATACAGCTGATCCACCTGTTCTCGGTTGTCTGCACTCAAAGCAAGGTGATGTAATCCTGGAGAATAACGGTCATGTTTTTGATTCAGTGATTTTGGGTTTGAGGGAGAAATGGTAATGACTCCATTAGGACTTGCCTAAAGAATTAACTGCGGTGTGTTTTCTGCTTGTTCATAACCCAGAAATTCTAAAAGCGTCTTGTAGAATGCTTCTGATCGCTCTAAATCGGCAACAGTTAGGGCTATGTGATTGATAGTTCCAAGTTTCATCTTTGCTTGTCGAATCTGTTGTTTTCCAGTACACACCCTCCCATAAGGGCAGAGTCAACTCATGAAAAAATCTAAAATCGTGAGATGCTGGTTGATTGATTAGTTAAATTTTTTAAATGGCTGCTGTTGATTCTGTATTTGTTATCGTCCCCGCAACTACCGCAAATTTGGGGCCGGGTTTTGATTGTATCGGTGCGGCTTTAACGCTGTACAACGAGTTTAAGTTTATGCGTGTGGAGTCATCTTTTCCTTTGCAAGGAGAAGTAGAAAAGGTGAAAATAACTATCACTGGTGCAGAAGCTGAACACATGCAAACTGATGAGAGTAATTTGCTCTATCAGTCATTTGTAAAGTTATATCAACACTTGGAGCAAACTCCACCACCCTTGCAAATTGAGATCAAGTTGGGTGTGCCGTTAGCACGAGGTTTGGGTAGTTCAGCAACGGCTATTGTTGGCGGTTTAGTAGGCGCAAATGTGTTAGCGGGTGAACCTCTGAGTCAGTCACAGATAATGGAGTTAGCGATCGCCATCGAAGGACACCCAGATAATGTAGTACCAGCCTTGTTGGGTGGTTGTCGTTTGGCGGCTACGGGGGTAGAAAATCAACCGCAGAGGCGCAGAGAAGGCGGAGAATGGGAAATTTGTGAGGTTCCTTGGTGTGAGAATATTGTCCCTGTGGTGGCAATTCCAGATTTTGAACTTTCCACAAAAGAGGCGCGACAGGTCTTACCTACTCAAGTGAGTCGTGCAGATGCAATTTTTAACACGGCGCATTTGGGGTTGTTGTTGCGCGGTTTGGAGACTGGGAACGGAGATTGGTTAAAGGCTGCTTTGCAAGATAAGTTACATCAGCCTTATCGGAAAGGACTGATTCAAGGTTACGATGCAGTTAAGGCTGCTGCTATTGCTGCTGGTGCTTACGGTATGGTGATTAGTGGTGCAGGTCCAACTTTGTTAGCACTAACTGATACAAACAATTCGGAAGCAGTGGCGGTGGCGATGTCAGCTGCTTGGCAGTCTCAAGGAATTTCGTCTGTAGTGCGATCGCTTGAAATTGATACTCAAGGAGCAAGGAGTTTTTATTAGTCATTGGTCATTGGGGAATAGGTCAATTGACAAATGACTAAGGACAAATAACAAATAACAAATAACAAATGACTAATGACAAAGGGCAAATGATCAATGACTACAGAGCAAATTCTGACAAAAATTGCAGCAGTTCGTTCTCAAATTGAGGCTCTGCGTGAGGAACGTGCCTGTTTGAGTGTTAGCGTCACACTTCCAGAAAATGATTCACCCCAAGCAATAGCAGAAGCTTATCGTCGTTATGCTCGCGAAAATTCCCAATTGATTGCGGAACTCAAAGGGATAGATGATGCGATCGCTGCTTTGGAAGTTCAATTGACCCAAAAACAAGCTCAGTTACAACAAAGGCAAATATTAGCCAAACAACTTTCCCTAGAGGAACAACTAGAAGAAGCAAGAAAGATTGCTCAGGTTCATGCTCAACGCATTAATGAACTTGCGGCGGAACTTGCGACAGAAATACGCGGTCTCAAGGCTTGCGCTGACGAACTCAGTCCGTTGTATTGGCAAGTCTATTACAAGCCGTTTATTACTGGCTTCAAGACAATCTCGGTTCCCTATGTCCGTTCTGACGGTGATGTCTGGACAATTGTTAACCGCATTGTGTAAAAAGCAAAATTTTTAAGACAGTTTATATTAAGATTTATAACGGTGGCTGGAGCCACCGTTTTTTATTGGTTTAGCAAAACTTTACATTTAAACTGAGTTTGACAAATATACTGAGTATTTATTACTAATATTATTGAAGATTTGATGTTTATAGGGAGAAATATCGTTTACAAAACTATTAAGTGCTTAATATAATGTAATTAAAAGTAAAAACGAAAAACGATTGTCAGTGATGATTGCTCAATTTCCTTGGTTAACAACCATAATTGCCTTGCCTTTGGTGGCTGCCTTAGCCATTCCGCTCATCCCAGATAAAGAAGGCAAAACTGCCCGGTGGTATGCTCTGGGAGTTGCGATCGCCGATTTTGGATTAATGATTTCTGCTTTTTGGCAGAGCTACGATTTTCAAAGTTCAGCATTTCAACTTATAGAAAAATATCCTTGGATTCCGCAATTAGGTTTAAACTGGTCTGTTGCAGTCGATGGATTATCAATGCCTTTAATACTGCTGACAGGCTTAATTAACACCCTCGCAATCTTCGCGGCTTGGAAAGTAACCAACAAGCCGCGTTTGTTTTATGGTTTGATGTTGGCGTTATACAGCGCTCAACTTGGCGTATTTGTTGCCCAAGATTTGCTGCTGTTCTTCTTAATGTGGGAAATCGAATTAGTACCCGTCTACCTGTTGATTTCCATCTGGGGAGGAGAAAAGCGCCGTTATGCAGCTACTAAATTTATTCTTTATACCGCCGCAGCTTCTATATTTATCTTGGTAGCAGCTTTTGCAATGGCATTCTCTGGCGATACCGTAAGTTTCGATATGGCAACTCTCGGAGCCAAACAATATCCCAGAATTTTAGAATTATTGGTTTACGCAGGTTTCTTAATCGCCTTTGGTGTCAAACTACCAATTTTCCCTCTCCACACTTGGCTACCCGATGCTCACGGTGAAGCTTCTGCACCTGGTTCGATGATTTTGGCTGGTGTGTTGTTAAAGATGGGTGGTTATGCGCTGATTCGCATCAACATGGAGATGCTAACCAATGCTCATGTTTACTTCGCTCCAGTTCTGGCAGTTTTAGGTGTAGTCAATATTATCTACGGTGCTTGTTGTGCCTTTGCTCAAACCAACCTCAAGCGTCGTTTAGCCTACTCTTCGATCGCTCACATGGGATTTGTGCTGGTTGGTATCGCTTCCTATACAGAAATTGGTATGAGCGGTGCTGTACTACAAATGATTTCCCACGGTTTGATTGCTGCTAGCTTGTTCTTCCTTTCTGGTGTCACTTACGAACGCACCCACACCTTAATGATGGATCAAATGGGTGGTATCGCCAAACTCATGCCTAGAACCTTCGCTCTATTTACAGTCGGTGCAATGGCTTCTCTAGCGTTACCAGGGATGAGCGGTTTTGTAGGTGAGTTGATGGTATTCCTGGGTATTGCTACCAGCGATGTTTACAGTTCCAGTTTCAAAATTGTAGTTGTATTACTGTCTGCTGTAGGCGTGATTCTGACTCCGATTTATCTGTTGTCGATGTTGCGTCAAGTATTCTACGGTAAGCAGAATACAGAATTACATCTCGATGCAGTAGTCCTCGATGTCAAACCCCGCGAACTGTTCATCACTGCTTGTCTTTTACTTCCAATCATCGGTATCGGCTTGTATCCCAAATTGGCAACCAAAACCTACGATGTCAAGACTGTAGAAGTTGCAGCCCATGCTCGTCAGTTTCTACCAGTAGTTGCTAGGCAACAGCCATCAAGTTTATATTCAACTATTATGACCGCGCCAACATTGGCAAATTCACAAGTTCCAAGTTTGGTTAATATTGCTGATTAATATTTCAAGGGCTGGTGCTATTAAATAAGCTTAGAAAGAAAAGGTGGGGGTGATTTTGCGATCGCCCCCACAGTTGTTTATATTGCTTACAGGCAAATACTCTATCGAAATGTAGAGGAGAAAGTAGTGAGTGCTTCATATACCGGAGGTTGTCAGTGTGGACAGATTCGTTATGAAATTCGTGCTGAACCTTTAACTCTTTATTTATGTCATTGCAAAGAATGTCAAAAACAATCATCTAGTGCTTTTGGTATGTCTCTGACAGCCCCAAGAGATGCTGTTGTCGTCGTTCAAGGACAACCAAAAGCCTGGACTCGTAAAGCCGATAGTGGACGCGAGGTGAAGTGTCTGTTTTGCGATAACTGCGGAACAAGATTGTTTCATGATCGTGCTTACAATCAACAGACAATCAACGTCAAAGCCGGAACTTTAGATGATACCAGTTGGTTACGTCCTGTGGGTAACATCTGGACAAGCAGCGCCCAGCCTTGGGTGTTAATTTCTGACGAGTTGCTTAATTATGAAGGACAACCACAAGATGTGCATCCATTGTGGGAAAAATGGACACAACACCTCGGATAAGTCTATTTATTTTTTGTTATTTTTTGGGTTGATTTTCTCTAGTTGTTGAGCAATTACAGTTGCATCTTTTCCAAAAAAAGTTTCGCGATCGCCATTACTCCAAGTGATGCGACAAGCAAACCGCCAACACATAATAATTGTGGCTAGAGAAGCGGTTGTTTGCTGTCCAGGCGAGAACTGCTTTCTCTATATTTAGTATGCGTTAACTTGCTTTCGCATCAATTAGTTCACGTGATTTTGTTAACGGTAAATTCATGCTATGAATTAATACATGGAAAAAAACTATGTGTCTAAAATCGCAAAACTCCGAGAAGAACAAGGCCTAACACAGCGTCAAATCGCAGAGAGGCTAGGCGTTGATGTATCTACGGTTCGGAACTGGGAAAAGGGTAGAGAAGGTGTAAAAATGTTTGTCAGAGTTGCAAAACTCTGTGAACTGTTTGATTGCCAACCTACAGATTTATTTGAAGAGGAAAAGATTGGCAATGATTGACAAAATTAGGAATGATTTTGATCGCATTGCTTTGCATGATCAACAGGGTTGGAATCACAACAATCACTATCACCGTTTTTTACTCAAACAGTTACCAGCAAAATGCAAAACAGTGCTTGAGATTGGTTGCGGAACTGGTGAATTTTCACGTCTTCTGGCTCAATATACAGACAAAGTTGTTGCAATCGACTTATCCCCGAATATGATTGAAGTTGCCAAGCGACGCTCAAGAAATTATCAAAACATTGATTTTCAAGTTGCTGATATTTTGCAGTGGAATTTTCCAGTCGAGCAATTTGATGCGATCGCTTCAATAGCTACAGTTCATCATCTACCACTAGAAAACTTACTCCCCAGTCTGAAAACTGCTTTAAAGCCTAGTGGTAAGCTAATAATTTTAGATTTGTTAGAGCATGAAAACCTAAAAGACATGTTGAGCGATTTGATTGCTGTTCCACTCAACTGGTTACTTCAGCAAACCCTAAATAGACATATTCAACAGTCACCAGAAGCAGCAGAAGCGATGAGAGAGCATCTTCGTACAGACAAGTACCTTACTCTATCGCAAGCACAACAAATATATACAAACACATTGAAAAAAACTAAAGTAAGAAAACACTTGTTTTGGCGTTATTCAGTAGTTTGGGAAAAGTCGGCTGTGGTATAAGGGACTTCCAAATAAAAAATATCCATTTCACAGCTATTTAATTTTTGAGTGTTTCAAAAAATCCCCAATTAAATACAACGAACCACATAAAACGACTAAATCTTCTTTCAAAGAAAAAGCTACTTCTAGCGCAGATGCTACATTTGGAAAACAATTACAAACACTTAACTCTGGACAAATCTCATTAGCTAATTTTGCTAATTCATCAGGATTTGCTGAACTATGATCAGGTACTGATACTAAATACAACTGGTCATTTGGTCTAAGTAAAGCTTGAAAAATTTCCTGATGGTCTTTTGTAGAAAGCATTCCCATCACCCAAGTCACGCTTATTTTGGATTGGGTGTCAGTTTGTTTAGTATTTAATAAAACATCTAGATAATTTCGCAAAACTTGAGCAGCAGCTGGGTTATGAGCGCCATCAAGCAATAGTTGATGATTCTTCCAAGTCATCCATTGCATCCGTCCTGGCCACTTGGTTTTGCCCATACCATTAATAATGGCTTGCTCAGAAATTTGCCAATTATTTTGTTGCAAAATTTCTAAAGCAGATAAAGCTATGGCTGAATTCGTCAACTGAATCTGTCCCTGTAGCGGTAGGAGATACTTTATTTTTTTGGAATCAAAAACTGATTGATATTCTACCCATTCGTGATCTATTTGATGTGCTGGTTTTGGTGTAAAGATAGGACATTCTAGTTCTGCAATACGCGATCGCACAACTTGTTCTGCATCAGGTGGTAAGGGGCCAATCACCACCGGACATCCTGGTTTGAGAATCCCCGCTTTTTCTCTAGCGATATCAGCAACGGTGGGGCCGAGTATTTGCCAATGTTCGCGACTAATAGATGTAATAATGGTCACAAGAGGTTTTTCGCAAACGTTGGTAGCATCCAAGCGTCCTCCCAATCCAACTTCTACTACTGCGACATCAACTTTTTGTTGAGCGAAATATAACCAAGCTGCGGCGGTAATCACCTCAAACTGAGTTGGTGGGTCATCATTTGGGGAGATAGCAGCTTTAACTTCTAGTAATAATTCGCAAAATTCTTTAGAAGAAATTGGCTGTTGGTTAATACAAATGCGTTCTGTCCAATCAACTAAATGGGGAGATATGTAGCGTCCGGTGCGATATCCCGCCTCCGTAATCACCGAAGAAAGATAGGCACAAACAGAACCTTTACCGTTAGTACCAGCAACATGAATTACCGGAACTTGATGATGGGGATTACCAAGATTTGCCAACAACTTTTGGCTGGATTCAAGTCCCAAGCGCACACCAAAATGTTGGAAAGGTTTTAATAAAGAGTCTATATCCACAAGTTTTTAAAGGTTGATGGTTGGTAGTTAGCCTGACATTTTACACCTTCTCCATAAAAGTAAGATATTAGGACTTACGAAAAACTACACCCTGTAGGGTCAATTCATGAATTGACCTACCTTTAAATCAGAGTTTTGACTATTGTTTGCTTAAGTCAAGCGTAACACTTATGTTTGTGGTAGCAGCCCTTCTTGATTAATTGCTGCGATAGCATCCTTTACTAATTTTTTCCAGTTTTCTTCTGCTTCTTTATTTTTTATCCGATCCTCAGCTCCTGGCCAAAGAATAGCTTTATTGCTATCATCACTATAAAAATCCCGCCAGCCTGTCTGAGCTTTTTCATGTTTAATTGCAACAGTGACAAATTTGTCAAATTTAGCGTATGCCTCTTCATTCGGAAAAGTGAGCCGACTTTTCAGTTCTTCTCCACATTTGTCAACAACTTTATCCCGTAAGGATGAAATTTCTTGTCGGATTTTTTCTAAATATTCATTTGCTTCTTGCCGAATTTCCTCTAGAGATTTATTTACAGGCAAAGATGAGGCTTGGATGATGCTCGGCTGAGAATTTTTTTTATCAATCCATTGTCGCATCAATGATGATATGGTCTTAATAGATAAACTCAAAAATTTCTTATTTATTTCGTTAGGGAACGGAACGCCTAACCAAGTCATTATAGCAGCCCCAATCTCAGACAATTGGTCTTCCGTAGAATTATCAATTTTATTCTCAATTTCTTTCTCAATTTTTTCAACATCTTCATCTTTAATTTCAGAAGCAGTGTTTTTCAGTTCATTAATTTGTTTAAGCGTTACTCCAAAATTTTGTGGCCAACAGATTAAATAGCCCTGATCCACAAATTGATATGACCTATATGTTTTAGAATCAAAGACAAAAATCTAATTTCCGGATATGTCCAATCTAAAATTTGGCTTAATAAGCCTTCTCCTGTATTAAGATTGGGTGCAATCAAATCAATTTATGCATCTCTGAGATAACTGAGTTTGCGTATTCTGTGTAAACTCGTGGCGATTCCTGGATAATAAAAGTTGGTTTTTCCAAATAAATAAAAAACAAATTTAATAATATAAAACCGACTGCTCTCATTTAAGAAAAACAGTCGGTATAAAACTAAGGATACTGAGTATATTTTATGCTTCTCTATTCAAAAAGTTTTGTACTTGTCTTAAAGCAGCAGCACCAATGTTAAACAATGCCCAACCAGCCGCGATCGCAACTGGCGCTAATACAATAGCCACACGCATATCTAAGTCCATATCTAGTAGTCCTCTCTTAAGTACAACATGAACTACCTACGCACTCCGCTTGCGCTATGTGCGAGGTTTGTGACGTCTCATCTGGCAAACTTACCGTTGGAGTCCGGAGGCTCTACTAGGTAGGGGTTTTACCATCCACGTCTAACGACGCTAGTTCCTAACGCCGATAACAATAGATTTTGTTATTTTGTTGACAGGGGACTTATTTTTTCGTCGTAGTCCTGCCTTACGGGTTATCGTCTCCGGATACTGCCGCCACCTGTATCGTTCAGGGGTAGAAAAGTCGCTCTTATAAACAAGGAGGTTATCATCCCTGGCAGCAAGCGGGTCTGTTACTGTTTATGCCTCGCTAGATGTATTTTCCCACAAATTCGTTTTGCAATCAATTAAGCCCCTTGCTTTCATCTCTCTCACAAGGCGAAAATGAGTGAACGGACAAGAAGAAAAAGATCAAAAAAGAAAAAGGCTAGAACAAGAAAATCAAGCGCAGCGTGAACGGACAGGAGAGCTTGAGAGGCGTTTAAGATAGTCTTTTAATGCTGTCGGTTAGAACGGCAGCTCATCGTTTCAGGGAACCCCGTTAGTGATGGAGATAAGCGGGACAGTTGGGCGTTGAACATAGGTGACCTGAACACCCATTGTTTTAGACACCATGCGTAGCGGCACCATTACGACACCCCTGCGAACGAACGGCATCTCGTCTCTATTGAAATTCTGTCTATTACCTTCCATTTTAGCCGTACTGCCACCAGGCAGTGAAAGCTGCACCGTGGACGCGCCGCGCTTCGCCGTAATAAGGCGCTCCCGGCTGTTGTAAGTGACTGTTGCACCTAATGCCTCAAAGATATCTCGAAACGGGACGAAAGTTTGCCCATTCACTTCGACCGGCGCGACAGAACTTTTGAGTGGTTGTCCGTTGATCCGCACCTCAGGATACCGTTCGGGAGCTTTGCGTGTGTTGGACTCGCGTGTGGTGGGTTTACGCCTGTTCCAACGCTGCGTCTCAAGGTGTGGAGTCAGCCAGTCCATTTGTGCGTGGGCAGGTGCCACTACGGTTAAAGTGGCTAAGACAGCAACTAAGATCAGTTTTTTCATTGTGTTCACTTCCTCAGAATTTTTGAGCGACTAAGTACAACTTTGCATAAGTTCGTAGCGAATTGACAGAGGAAAATTGTTGACGGTAGGGTTAGAAATCTCCAGAGTGCGATTCGTTGATGATCGAACGCCTTATAAGTAACCTCTTGTCTCTCAATTGGAGTCTATAAAACCAATATCAGTCCCTTTTCCAGCATGGACTAAAGCTAACTTTTTGTAACGTTCAGCGTGTTCGATCAGTTCTGCTGCTTGAGTGTCAGTTACTTGACGCATTATCTTGGCAGGAGTCCCAACAACAAGAGATTGAGGCGGTACATCTTTGGTTACGACTGCGCCAGCCCCGACTATGCTCCCAGCGCCAATTCTTACCCCATCTAAAATCACTGCTCCAATCCCAATCAAGCTACCACGTTCAACGTAGGCAGAATGTACCACCGCTCGATGTCCTACGGTAACATGGTCTTCTAAGATAGTAGGTTTACCCGGATCACCGTGTAGAATTGCTCCATCTTGAATGTTTGTGCATTCGCCGATTTCAATACGTTCCACATCTCCCCTAATGACTGTTCCATACCAAATGCTAACGTCAGCGGCTATATTCACTAAACCGATCACAACGGCGTTAGGTGCAACGAAGGCTGCTTGAGAAATATCAGGAGAAGACCAATAGGAAGTGTTAGACACGATAGAATATGAATATGGTACTCAGGAACACTGGACAAATTCCAACTTTGGAGACTGGTTGCAAAACCAGAATATCACGGCTTCGAGCCTGTTCGCTGAGGCAGCAGTCAGTAGATACCCTTATCATGTGGCGCAGAAGTGTAACAAAAATCAACGTCACTGGTGAAGACAAAACCATTCTTCTTATACGCACTTCATGATGAATCCAGGCTTGCAGTACCCTATATTTGGTCCCGACATACAGTGTCCCCACTGCCGACAGACAATTCCGGCACTGACACTGACAGATACCTATCTGTGTCCCCGTCATGGCGCGTTTGAAGCCAACCCAAAAACAGAAGAGTTGATTCATTTGCAATCAGGGCGTCATTGGCGCAGGTGGAATGGAGAATGGTATCGGCAACACACCCATCCCGATGGCATTCGATTTGAAATTCACGAAGCCTTAGACAAGTTATATACACAAGGTTATCGAGCAACACGAGTGATTATCGCTCGCCGCTATCAGGAGTTGATGAGTGGGTATTTAGAACGCAGTACTCCTTGGCGGGGAGGACAATCTGAAGGGACTTCGGCACGACTATATGGTTTACCAGTAGAGTTTAGCCCTGATTCCACAGACGAACCCTGTTGGGAAGTAATTAATTTTGATTTGGAAAAAGAACCTGGTGTGCCTGTGCGCTACCCTTATTTTCGATTATTTGAATAATAGTTATTAGTCATTGGTCATTGGTCATTGGTCATTGGTCAATCGTTAATATTTAATAGTTGGTAGTTGGTGATTGTTGATTGTTGGTTATTTCCAATGCCCAATGCCCAATGCTCAGTGAAAAATTTATGCACCACGCTTCTATTCGTACCGCCAATATTTATAAAGCGATCGCCTTCTACGAACAATTAGGGTTTACAGTTTGTGAACGCTTCACCACAGGTTATACCCTTGCTTGTTGGATGGAAGGACTAAGCGGCAGAATAGAACTGATTCAAATACCCGAACCAAAACCAGCACCAGATGCATTTGCTGACGAACATTATGTCGGCTACTATCACTTATCTTTTGATTTGACTGAACTCACGACCGATTTACCTAGCTACTTGGCAAAATTAAAAGAATCCTTTGCTGTGGCTGCACAAAATCAACCAGAATCTTTACAACCACTAAAGGTTTTATTAGAACCAACACAACAGCAAATAGGTGATCGCATTTATGAAGTCGCTTTTATTGCTGATGCTGACGGCTTACCCTTGGAATTAATTCGAGTTTTAGCAATATTAGGGGATCGGGGATAAGGAATCGGGGGTCGGGGACAAGGAGGACAAGGGAGAATAACCAATACCCAATTCCCGATTCCAAAAAATCAATCCTCAGCTAGTTGTCATTGTATTGCTTTTTCTGTAGAATATTCATTTTCTGTAGTGTTGCTGAGGTAACAAAATACTCGGCAGTAATACACTATAGTCATAGAAAAATTCTGTGATTTAATTTACAGAGATATCCAGCAAATACATGTCTGTGTTTAACAAGTTGCATAGATATCGTTTTTCAATTATTGTGTTAACTCTCTGGTTAATTGCGGTTTTGTTACTTAGTGATGGATCAGCGACCAGTCACACTAACGCAATTTCTAGCTTAGTAAAAATACATAAAGAAAAAGCATTAAAAAAAACAAGCAAAAATTACGTGACAGAAAATGTTTACCAGACAGTACTGGAAAATGGTTTGATTGTGTTGACCAAGGAAGTTCATTCAGCACCAGTAGTGTCAGTACAGGTATGGTATGAGGTTGGCTCTCGTAACGAACAAGCAGGTGTAAATGGTATTGCCCACCAATTAGAACACATGATGTTCAAAGGCACAAAAGACCGTCCGGTTCAATTTGGACGTTTGTTTAGTGCTTTAGGTAGCGACTCCAATGCTTTCACTAGTTATGACCAGACTGCATACTATGGCACCGCAGAACGTGATAAGCTTAACGCCCTGCTGATGCTAGAAGCAGACAGAATGCAAAATGCTTTGATTGATGCAGAGAAATTAGCAAGTGAAAAGCGGGTGGTAATTTCTGAGTTACAAGGTTACGAAAATAGCCCAGAGTATCGCCTGAATCGTGCGGTGTTACAAAAAGTATTTCCGGAACATCCTTATGGCTTACCTGTGGGTGGCACTAAAGCTGATGTTGAGAAATTTCAAGTTAAACAGGTACAAGAATATTACCGTAAATTCTACAGACCCGACAATGCTGTTTTGGTAATTGTCGGTGATTTTGATACAGCTAACACTCTCAAAGTTGTTAAAGATGTATTTGGGAAAATCCAGAAAAGTCAAGATTCAAATGTCAAGAGTCAAGTGTCTAGCGTCAATAGTCAAAAACTTTCCCACTCTCCCATAGTCTTACGCGAACCGGGAGCAAATGCATTATTACATGCGATATATCCTTTACCAGATGTAAATCATCCTGATATTCCAGCATTAGATGTGATGGATTACATCTTGACAGAGGGACGAAATTCTCGCTTGGATCAGGCATTGGTAGAATCTGGAATGGCAACTGATGTTACAGGTTCCATTGTAAGTTTGCGGGAAACTGGTTGGTATGAATTATCTGTGACTGCTACACCTGATGAAAACTTGACAAAAATTGATGCAGTCATGCAAAAGGCGATCGCAACTCTGGCTTCACAAAAAGCAAAAGTAGAAGAGGTGAATCGCGCCAAAGCACAGTTAGAAGCTTCTGTAGTTTTGAATAACCGTGATATTACTAGTCAAGCAATGCAACTTGGTAACGATAAAACTACATCTGGTGATTATAACTATACAGACCGCTATCTAGCAGCCGTCCGTCGGGTAACTGCTACGGATGTGCAACGTGTTGTAAATAAATACTTAAAACCAAAAGCACGCTCATTTGGCTTTTTTGAACCAACTCAAATCCAGGCTTCACAAAAGAGTGACGGGAAATCACATTCCACACTCATAACCGAAAATTTCTCAGAAAATACACCTAAAGTTGCTACAGAGGTGATGAAATATTTACCACCTGTAGATCTGACAACACATCCCACTAACCTGACTTTACCACAGCAATTTAAATTATCTAATGGCATTGAGGTGTTGTTGTTACCAGACAAGAGTACTCCGACAGTAACTTTAAGTGGTTATATTAAAGCTGGTAATGAATTTGATCCAGAAGATAAAGTCGGACTAGCATCTCTTGTCGCAGAGAACTTGATGAACGGGACTAAAACTAGAAATGTGTTGGCGATCGCTAAGACTTTAGATGAACGCGGCGCTAGTTTAGATTTTGAATCTTATCGTGAAGGTACAGAAATTCAGGGTAGCGCCTTGGCAGGAGACTTGCCTATTGTCCTGCATATTCTAGCAGATGTGGTCAAAAATCCAACTTTTCCAGGTAAAGAATTAGAACTGACTCGACAACAAGCTTTAACTGACCTGAAAGAGGAATTGGACGATCCTACAGAAGTGGCTAAAAGAACATTTGTGCAATCTGTGTATCCAAAAACCCATCCACTGCACAAATTTGCGACACCAAAAACTTTGCAACGTATTCGCCGACAAGATTTAATTGCTTTTAAAACACAGCACTACCGTCCAGATACAACAGTACTAACACTGGTAGGAGATTTTGATCCTCAGAATGTGCGATCGCTCATTGAAGCTGAATTCGGTAACTGGAAAATTAGCGGTCAAGCTCCAAAAATAGAATATCCTGTGGTACCAATGCCAAACAACATTGTGCGTCTCAATCCGATATTACCAGGTAAAACCCAAGCTGTTACTTATATGGGTAACACAGGAATTAATCGGAAAGACAAGCGATATTACGCAGCTTTGGTGTTGAATCAGATATTGGGTGGTGATACTTTATCTAGTAGACTGGGAGCAGAAATACGCGATCGCCAAGGTCTGACTTACGGAATTTATAGCACCTTCCAAGTTGGGCAAAACATTGGTATATTTTTGATTGAAATGCAAACAGCACCCGAAGATACCACTCGCGCCATCAACAGTACCCGCCGACTACTAGAAGAAATTCATCAGCAAGGTGTCACCTCTGAAGAATTGGAAACAGCAAAGCGTACCTTGATCAGTAACTACAATGTTTCTCTTGCCAACCCAGACGAATTGTCATACAAAATTTTGATGAACAAGGTGTATGGATTGGATAAGCAAGAATTGCACTCTTTTGTGAGTAAAATCGCATCAGTCACCCTTAAGCAAGTCAATCAAGCAGGTCGTGAGTTACTTCATCCAGATAAAATTGTTGTTGTAACTGCTGGACCAACTGTAGTAGCAGAGAGTCGTTAGTCATTGGTCAATGGCCATTGATTAATATTTACTACTTGTTACAAAAGACAAAGGACAAATGACAAAAATCTTTCTAGAAGTGTTACACCGCATAGGTGTTTTAATTCAATACGGTTCAGTTAAGCCCACAATTCTTTGTAGAGACGCGAAATTTCGCGTCTCTAACACCAATTTTCTGTACCAAAAATCCTTAACTGAACCGTATTGTGTTTTAATTATAATTCTCCTAAGTTTCACAATCTTCATTGCTACTCCAGCAGAAGCAGCAAGCTTATCTGGAGATTTACTGAAGCAACCGCCTACAGAAATTACAGTGAGTCTCGGTAATTCTGCTAATGAACTGAAGTATGAGCCAAATCATCTAGAATTCTTGGCAGGTAAACGATACAAACTTAAGCTGATCAATCCTAGCAATCAAAAGCATTACTTTACTGCCAAGAATTTTGCTGATGGGATTTGGACACAAAAAGTCGAAGCTGGTAAAGTGGAGGTGAAAGGGGCGATTCATGAAATCGAACTCAAGCCAGGCGCTGAAGCTGAGTGGGTATTTGTACCACTAAAATCTGGTAAGTATGGCTTACATTGTCCAATTCTAGGACATACTGAAGCTGGGATGACAGGAGATATTGTGATTCAGTGAACAGTTATCAGTTATGACTGGAGAAGGTAGTCCCAATCAAAAAATTTCACTACAAAGCATAAAAATATAACTCCTCCTACATCCCCACACCCCTACACCCTTTTTCAAGTTAGAAGGTAAAAATACGTTAACTTAAATATAGATATTATTTCTCAACTAGCCTCAGCCGCTTGTACAGTAGTTACTAGTTGCTTCAAACAATAAACAACGAACAACTAAAAACTAAAAACTAAAAAAGCAGCAAGGCGCAAA
Organism: Pelatocladus sp.; assembly: GCF_059505505.1. Taxonomy (NCBI): domain Bacteria; kingdom Bacillati; phylum Cyanobacteriota; class Cyanophyceae; order Nostocales; family Hapalosiphonaceae; genus Pelatocladus; species Pelatocladus sp. The sequence goes on from NZ_JCACKS010000230.1 coordinate 83,380, forward strand.
TAACTACTGAATTCCCCATGAACATTCTAAGTAACCTGCTTTCTCAACCAACTCAAAATAACCATCCCAAAAGACAACGCAGAGGTATTGAAATTAAGTCGCCACGTGAAATTGAAATTATGCGGCAATCAGCTAAAATTGTGGCAACTGTACTGAAGGAAATTTCTGAGTTGGTACAGCCAGGAATGACCACTGCTGACTTAGATGCTTATGCGGAAAAACGCATTCGAGAAATGCGTGCTACACCTAGCTTCAAAGGCTATCATGGTTTTCCTGGTTCTATTTGCTCCAGTATCAATAATGAAGTTGTGCATGGTATTCCCAATAAAAAGAAAGTCATTCGGGCTGGGGATGTTTTAAAAGTAGATACAGGAGCTTATTACGAAGGTTTTCATGGTGACTCTTGCATTACCATTGCTGTAGGTGAAGTTACTTCAGAAGCTGCGAAATTAATTCGCGTCGCCGAAGAAGCACTTTATAAAGGTATCGAACAGGTAAAAGCCGGAAATTACCTGATGGATATTGCAGGTGCAATTGAAGATCATGTCAAAGCTAATAAATTAACCGTAGTTGAAGATTTTACTGGGCATGGTGTCGGCCGTAACCTCCACGAAGAACCATCTGTGTTCAACTTTCGGACTCACCATATGCCCAATGTCAAACTACGTCCAGGAATGACGCTGGCAATTGAGCCAATTTTAAATGCTGGATCTAAGTATACACGAATACTAGCAGATCGTTGGACAGCTGTGACTGTGGATAATGCTCTGTCGGCTCAATTTGAGCATACTGTGTTGGTGACAGAAACAGGCTACGAAATTTTGACAGACCGCTCTTTGGTGTGATTGTTACTTTAGCACTTCAAAATAGTAAGTATTATCAAAAGAGGCAGAGTTTTCTATAAAAAACTTGCCTCTTTTAATTTTTATACTCTTCGCCCATCTCATATAGGTCACTGGATGAGTGATTTTGTGGTTTGCTAATCTTTTTCCCATACAGTTTAGGAATTAAATGCTCCTGAGTTCCAGGTAGTTTGTCTGCTATCTCTGAGCAACCTAACTCAAAAGCATTTTCAACAGAAGATTGATACGCTAATGCTCTATAGAAACCACTGGAAAATGCGATCGCAGTTTGATCGCTTATTGGCTGTATCATCCCAATCACATAATCGATATATTGAGCAAGCGCCAAAGCATGAACTTCGGAATAAGAAGCATTAATGAGTACACATTTTACATAGCGAGCATAGGGTTTAAATAATCTGGCTAGTGCATCTGGCTCAATAAATTTTTCTCTCCCTTGATCATTTTCAAACACTATTCCCTGTCGTCCTGCTCCATGACCAGAAAAGTGAACGATTTCAGGCTTTAACTCTAACATCGCTTTATGAAAGTCTCTAATTCTTATGGCCCACCTGTTTTCTAAAGAGAAAGAACATCCGCGTACACCCCGTATTTCATTTCTTATTTCTCGAATTTCCTCATTAGTACGTAATGTAGATGTACCTCTAGGATTAGAAGCTAGGACTAATATTTTAGATAAATTTTGTTGACTATTCCTAGCTGATACACTAGGAGGAGCAGATGATAAACGTCCCTCAGCTTGTAATGCTTGATATTGAGCGTTATTTCGCTTTAAAACTGGTGTTAAGTATTCATTGCCAATTTCACCATGAATAGCATTACAACCAAGTTTGTAAGCAAACTCAAGAGAACGTCCATTGGTAAGAGCTTCATAGAAAGCGACAGAAAAAACAATTGCTGCTCTATCGCCAATGACTTGACTCATACCAACAACATAGCTAACGTATTTGTTAATAGCTTCCGATTGTATTCCTGTATAACAAGCATTAAGAAATACACAAACTATTTTATTTTTAAATAACTCAAATAATCCCACTAATGCTTCTTGTGAGACCAAATAAGCATTTCCTTCTTCGTCTTCAAGGAAAATACCATCGGTGCTTCCATGCCCACTAAAATGGACAACATGCGGCTCAATTTCCAATAGTGCTTGGCGCAAATCTCGAAAACGAACAGCCCATCTTTCTTGGATCTCAAAATCAATGTCTTCTCGCGAATTACGTAGTATTTCTGAGACCTCACGTACTTCTTTCTCCAAATCCAAACGAGATGTATTTTTCGGGTTGGCAGCGAGAATTAAAATATTAATAGGTTCAGTTTTAGTACTAATTAGATAACCTTCATCATCACCTAAGTTTGCTTGAGAATGACTTGCGAAAGTTTCTGGTTCTACTTGATTGCCATTATTTGTCTCTTCAGATACAGATTCAAAGTTTTTCTTTGGTTGCTCGTCAACAGGTTTAAAGTCAGCAAATGTTTCTGAATCTACATCATTAGGTGGATTAACTAGACGCTCTATTAACTGTTCGTAATTGTTTTGCTTTTCTTGGAAATAATTAACAGATTCTGGTAAAAACTTTTTAAACAATGCAATTAAGAAAGATTTTTTATTTAGTTTTTTACCATTTATTTCATTTATGAAATCTGAGTTAATTTTAAAATATTTATAAATCTGTATCAGATTGTAATTAACAGCACTCTCTGTCATATCCAAATTACGTGCGACTTCGCTGATCCTACGACCGCCCAAAATTTCTTTTAATACTTGCTGTCTTTTAAAAGGTAGGCTATTCAGTTTTTCACGTAATATTTCTGTTGAAAAAACGGGATCATTTTCCAATTCATTCCCAGATTTAGCGCCCTGACTCTCCTCATGAGTTTGACTTTCTTGTTGTTTTACTAAACCTAATTGGCGAAGTCTGTCAATATTATTTTCTGCTTCTTCATTTTTTTCGTTAAGTCCATAGGTAGCTGCTAGTACCTGATGCCATAACTGATAGGCTAATTCCAAATCTTTATCAGTTACCTCAGCTTTATAGGCTTCGATCCTAAGAGCATCTATATCTGTTTTAAAAGTGTTTATGTCAGTATGTGTTACTGATAAACAATGAGGTAAGAGAATCGAATAATATCTTTTTGCAGGTTCAGCTACTGTATAGGGATTTTGTAGAGGTTTTTTATATTGAGAATTAACTTGGGGTACTTTTTCTCTGAGGTAGTTATCTAGTCGTTTTGCTGTTGCACAGTTATTGTCTCCCTTCAGTCTTAGCCCTTCGAGTAAAGCATGAGTGAAGGAACTTTGCTGTAATTCTTCTATTTCCCAAGATTGTTCTTGAGGGCTACAGGAAAAAAATGTAATTACTCCCTGTTGCGCTTCAGTCCCAATTCCTTCTCCTCCTTTGTCTCCTGGATTGTCACGACAGGCATCCAAGATAAGTATTATATTACCAGCGCCACAATTACGCAGACTTTCAACTACATCGCTAACGGCGATCGCAGTTTTTTCCACATTACCAGGATCGCTGTCAGACAGCATTAAAAAGTCACGTTGGTTGCGACGCCTACCATGTCCACTAAAGAAGAACCAGAAGTTGTCTCCAACTCCCATAAATTTTTTTTTAGTGAGAGTCCGTAAAGCTCGTAAGAGGTTAGTGAATTTTGGTTGAGATAGTATTGGTTGGCTGTTTGGCCTTACGATCTTTGAGGAATGGTCTGAGAAGTAAAATACTTCATCAAACTTAGCTTCCTGCTTTAAAAACTCCCCAAATAAATTGGCATCTCGCTCTGCATATTTTAGTGGTCGTAAATTATCGTAATAATTAATACCTATTGAGATTGCCCAATTTTTTACCATTTCACTTGATTTCTGAGCGTTTGAATTTTAGTTTTATGGCCCCTTTGGCTCCAGCCTTAGCTCCATTACCTATGATACTTATCTGCCCTTCAGCGTTTATCTCAACAGATAATTCAATTTCGTCCAGTTGCATTCCAGATTTTCGATGATTCTGAGTTTCAGGGCGAGCCGAAATTCTTTCTACTACATCTAGCAGACGTAACATCTCTTTTTCTAGTTTCTCAACCTTGACATCAGCCACTTTTGTTTTGCTAATGTCAATCTCTAGTTCCTCTTCCTCTATCCAAAATTGACCACCGGTATCGATTGCGCTCTTTGAGCCTTCTGTAATAATAGCTTGTTGCGTGTCTTCTACTATAATCCGGATCGTCTCTTCTTGCATGATGGTAAGCTTATCTTAAGTGTAAGAGTTGATTTTAGATTCAACAGCGAAATAGTAGATTCCGCAAAAAAATCTAATTTTCTTATACCAACAGTTCTGAACGTACAAGCTTTGTAGTGATCAACGAACTTAATGATGTCATAAAAGTTTAACGAATAGATGATATTTGGGTATCACAAATATCATCTACCCGCTATGGTTGACTATATTAGAGTTGTTGGGAAATAAGCCGAAAAATGCCTAGAACTCAGTCATAGCAGATATTTCAGCTATTTTGTCTGAAAATAGTTGAAACCTAAATAGTGCAAGCGTTTCAGCGATTTTTAACGTTATTTCCCAACAAGTCTATTATCTGTTTGTTTTGATATTCTTTAACTATTAACATCCATTAACCGCGATGTTTGCAACCTATCCATCCACTTTTCTAAATAAATTCGATTAAGTTCTTGCTCTTTTGGATCTTGAGTATCCGCAGGGTAAGGCATTAACCCTAAAATAGTTGCTGTAGTAACACAGAACATCGACTTTTGGAAAGTCTGACAAATTTGTACTCGCAAATCATCTTCTCCCCGACGACTGCGGCGATAAACTTCATGTAGATATTCTGGGAGAAAGTGACGCATATCTTGCATTAATAATGTGGGAGGAATACCCGCACCACCAATTGGTAATGGATCAGCATACAAAGCACCGTACTGAAATCTCGCTTGATCTGGTGGAATTTGATATGCTTGGGCGTTGTAGGAAACTGTGCCAGGGAAAGGTGTTCCTCTAAAGAAAACCGCTTCTACATAAGGAATTGCTGTATCTGCCAAGAAAGTTAAGCCCAGGCTAGCAGGAAGAAGATCATAGACTTTATCTTTAATTTTGACAGAGTAGGTAATCGGCTTATTTGCAGCTTCTACTAAACCAAGTTTGATGTGATCTACAACTTGAGGAATTGATTTAATTTTGCCTTGATCATAAAGGTCTGATAAGCTGAGGAAAATATCAGCCATCACCCGCCAAAATTGACCTAAGCCACTGTAATAAGAAGTAACGCGCAACTGTTCAATTAAAAAATCGGGAAAAAGTTGATTAATTCCCATCATGACGGGATTATTTTTAAATTTAGCTGCAATCACAGCTTTAGCTCTTTGTTGAAAATCTTTTGTGTCTAAATATTGATCTAGTCCACCACCACCATGCCAAAACATGGCTTTCATGCAATACTCGGCATACTCAAAATTAATGCGATCGTGCCACCAGTGACGCAGTAATTTCTGGAAAGTAATTTCGCCATTAAAATATTTGAAAAAAGGGAAAAAAACTAAAAATTGATTTTCGGCAATATAAATAAGATTTTTTGAATAAGCATCTAAAACAACGCCGTAGCTTTTAAGAATACCAACTACTTCTAATACATTTTCTGGACTGTCGCGAAGTAATGCTTCGCCAGTTTGCAACTTTTTAATATATTCCACTAATGGATGATGAGCAGGGTTTTTTTTAGTAGTTACCATTGCAGTTCTCCTGAAGAAAGGGGTCGGGAAAAGGGGATTGGGTATCGGGGAAGGTAGGGGTCCCCTACCTTCCCCAATTCCTAATCCCCGATTCCTTCCACTGAAACATGAGCAACAATACTTTGACTATTGGCTATTGCTGTTGTTGTTGCTTCACTCCAACGGGTTAACCAAGCAGGTTGGATACCTAGAATGACGATCAAGACGGCTAGAATGATCGCACTCCAGCGATCGCTCCAATAAACTCGTGGTAAGTTTGTAACTTGTTCTGATAAGCGCCCAAAAAATGCCCGGTTGGTGAGAAGTAAAAAGTAAACCGCAGTTAATCCTGTACCAATCATGGATAACAATGTTTGCACAGGAAAAACTGCAAAACTGGCGCGAAACACAACGAATTCCGCAATAAATCCGACCATTCCAGGAATACCAGCGCTGGCCATGACTCCGATCACTATCAAGCTACCAATTACAGGCATACCTCGTTCTGGGTTCAACAGTCCCCGCAGCACATCTAGATCCCGGCTACCCGCTTTTTTATACACGACTCCGACTAATAAAAACAGTAGTGCAGAGATTAAACCGTGGCTAATCATTTGCATCACAATTCCTAATATGCTTAATGGGGTAGCAGCAGCAGCAGCTAAAAGTATGTAACCCATGTGTCCAATGGAACTGTATGCCACCATTTTTTTCATGTCTTTTTGGGCGATCGCGCAGGATGCACCATAAAGCACGCTGATCACTGCCCAAGTTGCCAAAGCGGGAGCTAGATATCTCCAAGCATCTGGTAACAAGAACATGCCAAAGCGCAGTAAGCCGTAAGTTCCCAATTTCAATAATACGCCAGCCAACAGTACTGAAATTGGTGTGGAAGCTTCTACGTGAGCATCTGGCAGCCAAGTATGAAAAGGAACTAAGGGAATCTTGATGCCAAAACCAACTAAAATTCCTGCCAACAGCAAAATTTGTGTTGCTAAAGGTAAGGCTTTGCTGTTTAAAGTTTCTAGAGCAAAGCTAGGTGAACCACTCAGCCACACTAATCCAAGGAAACTTGCCAAAATTAAAATGCCAGAAAAAGCGGTATAAATCAAAAATTTTGTAGCTGCATAACCGCGTTTTTGACCACCCCAAATGGCAATTAGCAGATAAAGTGGGATGAGTTCTAGCTCGTAAAACAGGAAGAATAGTAGTAAATCCTGGGCGAGAAATGCTCCAGTGACACCTGCACTCAACAGCAATAGTAAAGAGTAATAAAATCGTGGGCGTTGTATATCTTCGTCTGTACTACAAACGGCAATGCAAGTTAAAAGTCCATTCAACAGTAGCAAAGGCAAAGATAAACCATCTATACCGAGGTGATAATTCAGACCTAAAGCATCTATCCAAGGTAAGAATTCAGTAAATTGTTGACTAACGATGGTTGGGTTAAAGTTAACTGCTAAGATAACTATCCACACAAAAGCCAAACTGGCAAATACTAATGTGATGCTACGAGATAGTTTTCCATTCATGCCAACAGGCAAGAAACCTATTAAAGCTGCACCCAATAACGGCAGCAAAATTAAAGCACTGAGCATAGAGGATTGGGGATTGGGGATTGGGGATTGGGGATTGGGGATTGGGGATAAGGGGCAGGTGGGGCCCCTGGAGGGGATAAGGGGTAATGGGGATTGGGGATTGGGATTGGGATTGGGATTGGGGATTGGGGATTGGGAGAAATTTATTGCTTTTCCTCATTGTCTGCCTTCCCGTGTCTTCCCTGTCCCCAATTCCCAATCCCTGAGCGCCGATCACCTAAAAAGGCAATTTCTCCAGCAAACCTAATGACCAGCTGATGAAGAAACCTAGTATGCTGATGCCAACAAGGATAGTGAGTAGATATCCTTGTGATTGACCGGAAATGCTATATTTCAAGCTTTGTCCACCGAAAATTGCTGCAAATCCTACCAAGTTAACTAGACCGTCTACTATGTAGCGATCGCTCCAAGCGGAAATTTTAGAAAGTATGACCACTGCACCAACTACTGTGAATTTATAGATTCGGTCGATGTAGAAGTCGTATCCTAGTAAATCTTGTACAAATCTCCAAGCTAATATTCTCGAACGTGACCAAGCTTTGTGGAGATACATCGTTGAGCCAATAGCTACTCCTAAGAGGGTAGAAAATACCAGCATTCCCACTACATACCAATTGATGCTTTCCCAGGTTGGCAGAAGATACCAATGCTGTAACATCATGGGTAACAATAGGGTCATGATTGTGAGAGTTACCATCGGAAATGCCATTGGCCAAGGTGCTTCCGGGGCGCGACGGGTTTTTTGTTGTGGTTCTCCCCAAAATACTAACCGGAATACTCGTGTTAAATTTAATGCCGTCAAGCCATTCACAAGTACTAATATCCAGAGTACCCAAGGGGTGATAATTGCCAAGCCGTCAGCCCAAGACAACATAGCCCAGAAGCTTCCCAAAGGTAACAAACTTACCATCCCAGTAGAACCAACCACAAAGGCGGTGGTAGTTGCTGGCATTCGCGACCATAAGCCACCCATTTCGGTTAAATCTTGGCTGCTAGTAGTATAAATTACCGAACCAGTACTCATGAATAATAATGCTTTGGCAATCGCATGGGTAAACAGCAAAATTAGAGCCACGCCTCCTTGCTGCAAGCCTACTGCCAAGAATACCAAGCCCATGTATGCACTGGTGGAGTGAGATAGCGCTCGTTTAATATCAGTTTGGGCGATCGATACCAAAGATGCACCAACTGCCGTCATTGTACCAATAATGATCAGAGTGTTGAGGGCAAATGGCGATAAGACTAAGATGGGCTGCAATTTATACAATATATAAGCACCACCAGCTACCACCATTGAATTCCGCATCACCGAAGCTGGGTTAGGCCCTTCCATCGCTTCATCTAACCACAAGTGCAGTGGAAATTGAGCGCATTTACCAGCAGGCCCGGCAATCAATGCCAATCCTAATAAACTTGAAGTTAAAGGGCTAAGTTGTGCTGTTTGCGCCCACTCATATAAATTAGAAAAATTCAAACTACCTGCTTTGGTTGCTAGTGTGACTACTCCCATCAGCAGCAACAAGTCTCCTACACGTTTAGTTAAAAACGCATCTCGTGCTGCTGTAACTACCAGTGGTTGAGCATACCAAAAGCCTACAAACAAGTAGGTAGAAAGAGTCAGCATTTCCAGCAATGCATAGCTTAGAAACAGGGAATCACTTACTGCTAAACCGCTTAGGGCTGCTTCAAAAAAGCCCATTAAGGCAAAAAACCGAGCCAACGACCAGTCTTTTTCCATGTAACCCAAAGCGAAAATTTGTGCTAATAAGCTTAATCCTGCTATTAAAACTGTTGCGCCAACACTGATTGGTGAGATTTCCAAAACAAAGGATATGTTTAAATCCGCAGCACTAAACCAGGTAATGACAAAATTTTCTGGTTCTCCATTCCAAATATCCTGAAATACAATCAGGCTATGGATAAAAGCCAAAAAAGTTGTCAATAAATTAAAATATGCTGCTGGTCTTGGACCAGTACGGCGAACTATTCCCATTGCCCAAGGCAAGGTCAAAATTGCTCCTAATAAGCTATAAAATGGTATCCACCAAGTTGTTGAGAACAAAAACTCATTCATTTAAATTTTCCTTGATGTCTCAGCTTGTAATTCTTTGCCTTGCTAAATGAAATTAATTAATTTTAATTAATTAATTAGACTCTATGATTAAAAGATTTAAATTCCATTAAACAGCATTATTTTACCTTTGCGACTTGATCAACAGGAAAGAAAGAGTAATATTTCCTATAAATTTTCTCTTATTTAAATCTACGCTAACCTCCATCTACATCAGCCGAAATTTCTATCGCGAAAAGAACTATTTATATCAAATATAATATTTTATTATATATTTTTTCTAATTATTTTGATGCAAACAGCAAAAACCGAGGAAAGACACCAATACTACTTTGTAGCTTGCTTGTCGTTCCCCTAGAGACATGATTTACGTTCTATGAACTGCTTTGGAGCAAATATGATAAAGAAATTATAAAACAGAAGTAGGTACTCTAGGAATCCGTGAAGATTGGTTGAGAATAATACACATATAAAAAGTTGTTAAGTTTTTTTAAACTATTTTATTATAAACTATTATACTAATTTATATTGTCAGGGGAGCCAAGCTTTCTTATGCTTAATTTGAGAACAGTTATTTAGCTCAAGATGAGCATCCCCGTCAGAATTTTCAATAAAAGAGTACTAATTGCATTAATTGTGTAGGAGTCCTGCGATGCCTATTGCGGTTGGAATGATTGAAACAAAAGGTTTTCCGGCAGTGGTTGAAGCTGCTGATGCGATGGTGAAAGCCGCTCGTGTCACATTGGTAGGTTATGAAAAAATTGGTAGCGCTAGGGTGACAGTGATTGTGCGGGGAGATGTTTCGGAAGTGCAAGCTTCAGTAGCTGCTGGGGTTGAAGCAGCTAGAAGAGTCAATGGTGGTGAAGTGGTTTCGACCCACATTATTGCTCGGCCTCACGAGAACCTAGAGTATGTTCTACCAATTCGGTACACCGAAGCTGTGGAGCAGTTCCGTACTTAACAATTTTGGATTTTGGATTTTGGATTTTTAGTATTGACTTCGCAGGCAAACGCTTCAAGGGGTAATAGATTCGTCAAAGATTTGGCTTTAGATTTACCAAACCCTAATCCAAAATCTCAAATCTTAAAATTCTTGTGACTTTGCTTGTTTTTGTTTGTTGGAAGCTTCTTAAGGATTGAAAAAATTATGTCAATTGCAGTAGGAATGGTAGAAACGCTTGGCTTCCCAGCAGTAGTGGAAGCAGCAGATGCGATGGTAAAAGCTGCTCGCGTTACCTTAGTAGGTTATGAAAAAATCGGCAGTGGTCGCGTCACCGTGATTGTCCGAGGAGATGTTTCGGAAGTACAAGCCTCGGTAGGAGCAGGAGTAGAATCAGTCAAGCGAGTCAATGGCGGACAAGTTCTATCTACTCACATCATTGCTCGTCCCCATGAGAACTTGGAGTATGTTCTACCAATTCGTTATACCGAAGATGTAGAGCAGTTCCGGGAAAATGTGAATGCAATTCGTCCCTTCGGTAGAAGACCATAGATCATAAATGCAAATTGCCAAAGTTCGCGGCACAGTAGTTAGCACTCAAAAAGATCCAAGTCTTAGGGGTGTTAAACTACTTTTGTTGCAATTAGTTGATGAAGAAGGACGCATCCTGCCAAAGTACGAGGTAGCCGCCGATATTGTAGGTGCTGGGGTAGACGAGTGGGTACTTGTCAGTCGTGGTAGTGCGGCTCGGCAAATTATTGGCAACGAACAGCGTCCATTAGATGCAGCAGTAGTAGCGATAATTGACACAGTTTATGTAGAAGATCGCATGATTTACAGCAAAAAAGATCAATATCGATAGTCAGTAAACAGTAACAGGCTGATAACTGATAACTGACAACTGACAACTGACAATAGAGGAGGAATCTCGCAATGGCAGTCCGCAGCATCGCGGAGGCGGCTCCCCCAACGCCGTGGTCAAGGAATTTAGCTGAACCCACAATAGACCCATCGGCCTTTTTACATTCATTTTCCAACATTATTGGGAATGTCAAGATCGGAGCAAATGTCATAGTTGCGCCCGGCACATCGATTAGAGCGGATGAAGGTACGCCGTTTTATATTGGCGAAAACACCAATCTTCAAGATGGTGTTGTAGTCCATGGCTTGGAAAAGGGGCGCGTAGTTGGTGATGACCGACAACAATACTCTGTATGGATTGGCAAGAATACTTGTATTACCCACATGGCTTTAATTCATGGGCCATGCTACGTAGGAGATGACTGTTTTATTGGTTTTCGTTCTACGGTGTTTAATGCCAGAGTGGGAGCAGGTTGCATTGTGATGATGCACGCCTTAATCCAAGATGTAGAAATTCCCCCAGGTAAATATGTACCTTCAGGAGCAGTAATTACTAACCAGCAGCAAGCCGATCGCCTGCCAGATGTGCAAGCTGATGACAAAGAATTTGCTCATCACGTAGTTGGGATTAACCAAGCACTACGAGCAGGTTATCTGTGTGCTGCGGATAGTAAATGTATTAGGACTATTCGTGATGAATTAACTAATTCTTATACAAGTACAGGCATAGAAGTTGAAGTTTTTGAAAGGAGCGACGAGGTGTCTAGCAATAGCTTGGGTGCGGAAACAGTAGAGCAGGTACGCTATCTGTTACAGCAAGGATATAATATTGGTACAGAACACGTAGACCAAAGACGGTTCCGCACAGGTTCTTGGACTAGCTGTAAACCTATTGAAGTCAGAAGCTTAGGTGAAGCGATCGCAGCTTTGGAATCTTGTCTAAGAGATCATACTGGCGAGTATGTCCGCCTATTTGGCATCGACCCCAAGGGCAAAAGACGCGTGCTAGAAAACATCATCCAACGTCCTGACGGTGTTGTTCAACCATCTAGCTCCTTCAAAGCCCCCGCCTATTCTAGCAGTAATGGTAGCTACAATGGCAATGGCAATGGCAATGGCAACCGTAGCGGCTACAGCAATGGTAGCAACAGACTCAGTGGCGAAACCATAAACCAAATCCGCCAGCTATTGGCTGGTGGTTACAAAATCGGTACAGAACATGTCGATGAACGCCGCTTCCGTACTGGCTCTTGGCAAACCTGCACGCCGATTGAATCAAGCTCTGCTGGCGATGTAGTAGCAGCTTTAGAAGATTGTATGGATAACCATCAAGGCGAATACGTGCGCTTGATTGGTATCGACCCCAAAGCCAAGCGTCGCATCTTAGAAAGCATTATTCAACGTCCCAACGGGCCAGTTGGTACATCTAGCAGCAGTAAATCGAGTGGGACAACAACCGCTTTTGCTTCTGCAAGCACAACAGCAACAGCCAGCAGTAACAAATTAAGTTCCGAAGCTGTGGAACAACTACAGCAACTGTTAGCTGGAGGCTTTAAAATTAGCGCTGAACACGTAGATCAAAGACGTTTCCGTACTGGTTCCTGGTCGAGTTGCGGACAAATTCAGGCTCATAGTATCAGGGAAGCGATCGCAGCCTTGGAAGGCTATATCAACGAATATGAAGGCGAATACGTGCGCTTGATTGGTATTGACCCCAAAGCCAAGCGCCGGGTACTAGAATTGATTGTCCAGCGTCCGTAATTAGGGGTATGAGGGGTATGGGGAGAAAATGGTTTTCTCACTTCCCCTACTCCCCGCACAAGGCAAAAGTTAAAAGTTAAAAGAAATATTGAATCCGTTTTACTTTTTACTTTTTACTTTTTATTTTTTACTTTTTAAGTCTATCCGGGTTTGCGAGGTTAAAAATTTCATGTCTGTGCCGCCACTGCGCCTGGGTAATAACTTTGACTCCTACATCAGTGGCGAGGTAATTATTCATCCGACTGCTGTGATTGCACCAGGGGTGATACTACAAGCGGCTCCAAGCAGTAAGATTGTCATTGGTTCAGGGGTTTGTATTGGCATGGGGTCAATCCTCAAAGTTCATGAAGGAACCCTAGAAGTCGAAACTGGGGCAAACCTGGGAGCCGGTTTCCTGATGATCGGTAGTGGTAAAATTGGCGCAAATGCTTGCATCGGTTCAGCAACAACAGTGTTTAATTGTTCTGTGGAGCCTGGACAAGTAGTTGTACCTGGTTCTGTTCTGGGAGACAATAGTCGCCATTTGAGTGATTCTTTTGCAGTCACTGAGAAAATCCAACAGCCACAGCTATCTACTACTAATCCTGCTTCTAGCCCAGAAAATATGGACGTACAAGAACCAGAGGATCTGTGGAACGAAGAGGATACGGGAACGCAAAAACAGAACGAAACAGGCAATTTCTCTGCGTCTTCTACTGGGGATTCTACTCCTGCTTCCAAGCCCACACCTCCACATCCTCAGCCTTCTACATCTTCCGCCACTCAAAACTCACAACTGGACAATCAGGTTACACAAGATCCTACCACTGAATCTGAAAATCACATCGGTACTCATATTTACGGACAGGGAAGCATTCAGCAATTGTTAATCACTTTATTTCCACATCGGCAATCCTTGAATAAACCCTCCTCTGACGGGAAGTCTGAGTAAGTGTTATATGGAAGTATGAAGTATGAACTATGAAGTAATAATTATTTATCCTTCAGCCTACAGCCTTCATCCTTTCTTTTAAACATCTTGGAGAATTCATATGGACGCATACAATGTCCACACATCTCGTCGAGACATGCTCAGGGATACCGCTTTAGGGTTAGTATCAACTATTAGCTTTCCGGCAATAGTAGGTACGGCAGATATGATGCTGAAATCGGCTGGGGTTCACCTAGTTGGATATGAAAAGATTGGCAGTGGTCATTGTACTGCGATTGTTCGAGGAGCGATCGCTGATGTCCGTCTAGCGGTGGAAGCTGGTGAGCAAACTGCTAAACAATTTGATCAGTTTGTTTCTAGCTTAGTAATTCCCAGACCATTCCCTAACTTAGAAGTTGTATTACCTATCAACAACCGTCTGCGTGCTATTACTGAGGACGGCACTTATAGTCGTTTAAGTAACCAAGCAGTTGGCTTAGTAGAAACACGGGGTTTTCCGGCAATGGTAGGCGCAGCTGATGCCATGCTCAAAGCTGCTGATGTCCAGCTAGCAGCCTATGAGAAAATTGGTTCAGGTTTGTGTACAGCCATTATTCGTGGCTCTGTAGCAAATGTTGCAGTAGCAGTAGAAGCTGGAATGTACGAAGCAGAACGCATTGGAGAATTAAACGCTGTAATGGTAATTCCTCGACCACTGGATGAATTAGAGCAAACCTTGCCAGTAGCAAGTTGTTGGCTAGAGGAGCGTCAACCTGTAAGATTGCCACTCAATATCAAAGAGCCAGTTATGGAAGCAGAATTACTAGAGTTACCAGATTTATCTACATTACCTGTAAAAATACAGGAGGAATTATAAAAAATTTGACTACGAAAAAAACGTTGTACACACCCAGCAGGATGAGGTTAGTACAACGTTGATTACTATCCCCAAAAAGCACCTTTAAGGTGTGCAACGTTGGCTGGAAGGCATCTTACGCTTTGCTTGTTGTTCTGATAATAACTTTTTAATTCTATAAGTTAAATACCTATCTAATAATAACAGGCATAGATTAATATCTATATTTAGAACTCACAACTTGAAGTTGCCATTATATAGAGGAGAATCACTCTTGAATCAAGCGACGTTGCACCAGTTGAAGGTGTTTGAAGCGGCGGCGCGACACGGTAGCTTTACACGTGCCGCCGAGGAACTTTTTCTTACTCAACCTACTGTTTCCATGCAAATTAAGCAACTGACGAAATCAGTAGGTTTGCCGTTATTTGAACAAGTAGGTAAGCGCCTGTATTTGACAGAAGCTGGACGGGAATTATACGCTACCTGTCGGCAAATTTTCGAGACCATAGCCCAATTTGAAATGAAGGTGGCAGATTTAAAAGGGCTAAAACAAGGGCAATTACGTCTAGCTGTTATCACCACAGCTAAATATTTTATACCACGTTTGTTGGGACCTTTTTGTCAACGTTATCCAGGAATTGAAATATCACTACAAGTGACAAATCATGAAGGCATTCTGGAACGCATGACTAGCAATATGGACGACTTGTATATTATGAGTCAAGTTCCAGAGCATTTGGATGTAAGTTACCAACAGTTTTTGGAAAATCCTTTAGTAGTTTTAGCACCACATCATCATCCTCTGGCAAAAGAAAAATATATTCCCATCCAACGTCTTGCTGAGGAACCTTTTATCATGCGTGAACCTGGTTCAGGAACACGTCGGGCTGTGCAGAAATTACTAGATCAGCATGAGGTGCATGTCAAAGTTAAATTAGAATTGGGAAGCAACGAAGCAATTAAACATGCCATAGCTGGCGGCTTGGGAATTTCCGTATTATCTCGCCATACCTTGTTACCAGATACAGGGGATTTAACTGTATTAGATGTAGAACACTTTCCGATCAAACGTGACTGGTACATGGTTTATCCTTCAGGAAAACAACTATCCATCGTTGCTCGTACTTATTCTGAGTATCTACTAGATGCAGCCAAGCAAATTGTTGAGCAAACTGTTTCTTCTAGTAGTCATTAACACGAAGACAGCAGCAAAGTGAACTAAAGTCTGAAATTTTCAAATTTAGATTTTCACGGGAAATGTAAAAATTAAGTGAGTCTACTATTGCTTTACGTCAGCTTTGCCTAAGTTTAGCAATTCTTCAAAGGATTTCCAGCAAAAATGACCTGGTAAAAGTAGCTTTTGATCTAAATAATTGAGATCTGGAGTGTAAGACTCCCGTGATTTTTCGTGCGGCGAGTTGACAATGCATGAGCTACTGCATAAATCCTAACTGTCCCAATCCAGAAAACTTGGCCTATAGCCAGAGGTGTCAGTCTTGTGGCTCAAGATTGCTGTTGCGCGATCGCTATCGGGTAATGAAAGCTTTGAGTCAAGGTGGTTTCGGAGCAACTTTTTTAGCCAATGATCAAGGCTTACCAGGCGAACCGAGTTGTGTTATCAAGCAATTACGTCCATCGGGAAGCACACCCCACGTTCTACAAATGGCACGCGAATTGTTTGAAAGAGAAGCTGTAACTTTGGGCAAAATTGGCAATCATCCGCAAGTACCACGCTTATTAGACTTTTTTGAAGAGTGCGAACAATTCTATTTGGTTCAGGAATACATTAGTGGCTCTACTTTACAGCAAGAGGTCAAACACACAGGAGTTTTTACTGAAGCCAGAGTGAAGCAATTTTTGAGCGAGATCCTGCCATTGCTTAAATACATACACGAATGTAAGGTAATACATCGTGATATCAAACCTGCCAATATAATTCGCCGTGATCAAGATAGTAGATTAGTCCTCATAGACTTTGGTGCTGTTACCAATCAAGTCACACAAGCTGTTGTGAACCATTCAGAACATACAGCATTAACTGCATATGCCATTGGTACTCCTGGTTTTGCACCTCCAGAGCAAATGGCAATGCGTCCAGTCTACGCTAGTGACATCTACGCCTTAGGAATTACATGTATTTATCTACTAACCAGCAAATCTTCTAAAAATCTGCAATATAACCCTACAACTGGTGAACTTCTTTGGGAAAATCATGTACAAGTGAGTGATCATCTAGCAGATGTATTGCGGAAAATGCTGGAAATATCTGTACGTAATCGTTACCAAACAGCCTTAGAAGTACTTACAGCATTAGAACTAGAACCGTATCTAGAGAGTTTGTCAAAAAGTTTGGTTTCTCAACCAAATGGTAGTGTGAAAGAACGAACGATTCATCGTTTAGAAGATTCTGGGATTTCTAACAGCAATCCTTCCAGTGTATCTAGTAGCGTGGCACAGGTTGCAGCAGCAATTCGGGCAAGACGAGCTAGGATTACAGAAGGCACTGGTGGTGTTACCCATGCAAAGGGGACACGACAACGGATGCTGACAACAAAACCAACCACTTTGTCTAGCAATGGTAGTGGTTCTCAAGATCAAAAATCTCAGGCTATGCGCCAATTAGATAGCCGAAATCTGATCTCAGCTTATCTCAAAGGAAGACGAGATTTTGCCTTACACAATTTAAATCTCCTCAATTTGCAAGGCGCTAATTTATCGGAAATAAATTTTCATTCTTCTCAACTGCAAAAAGCGAATCTTCAAGGATCTGATCTCCACAGTAGCGACTTTGGTAGAGCTAGTCTCAATCGAGCTAACCTTAGAGATAGTAATTTAACCAAAGCTTATCTCAATAATGCTGATTTAGAGGGAGCAGACTTACGAGGTGCAGATCTCAGCTATGCTTATTTGCAAAATGCCAACCTGCGGGGAGCTAATTTGTGTGGCGCTAATTTAACTGGAGCGAAAATTTCTGAAGAACAACTAGCACTAGCCAAAACAAATTGGATGACGGTACGTCCTAATGGTAAACGAGGGTTATTGTAAGTCAGGGCTAAATCTGGTTTGATACGCAGCTTCGTTACAGGTGAGACAAGTACGGATATATCCTTTTACTTTTATATTTGATATCCAACCTAAGTATTTTCTCACGATTCAGTTCGGACTATTATAGAAAGCTGTTTAAATGTAACTATTTAATAAATATTGTTTTAATTAATAATCTCATATAACAATTCTATATGATTTGTGAGAATCGCAAAGCTTAGAACCCCGACAACTTTTGCGAAGTCGGGATTCTAATTGTTCACGAATGATTTAGGAATGCTATAGCGTTGTTGAATTTAATAATAAAAACATTATAAAAACTTTTCTATTAAGTAGGATTGCGGTTACTTTAAACGAAAGAGAAACTTTAATCTGAGAGAGCGAAAGTTCAATAATGTCTATTGCTTGATGAGCAAAATTGCAACGTCAATTATGTGATATATATTTCCAGATTATCAAATCAGACTAATTGTTCATAACTGACTTAAAAATAGATATTTATTAGTAAAACAAAGGCTAAGTGATGATGGCGGAATTATTAGATAAAGAATTAGAAAAACGACTGAGTTTATATCAAGTTTTCCTCAAGTTGTATGAACACCATAGTAGATTTTTAGATGAAATTCTTCAGTTGGAAAATTTACCTCAATCGCCGTTTACTGAGGTACACGGGTGTTATATACAAGGTATAGTTGATGGTTCTGCTGTTTATATGATTACCAATTTATGTGAGGGTAAAACGCAAAGATTATTACAGTCACAGCATATATGGACTATAGGTCGCGATCGCACTTGTGGAATTTACGTTTGTGATCAACGTGTATCCCGTCGCCATGCTGCTATTCAGTATATTAAAGATGTTGAGTACTCAGGATTTTACTTGGTTGACTTCAGTAGCACCAATGGTACTTTTGTCAATAGTGAGCCTGTTTATCGTCCGATTAAACTTCAAGATGGCGATCATCTTCGACTAGGTAGCATGACTTTTTCTTTTTACACGAATTCTACACCACCCCAAGTCCTGCCTAGAGTTGCTGTCGAGTTGTTAATGCAACTAGTTACACGCAAAAGCAGTGATGAAGCATCAATCAATAGTAATCCTTCTGGTAAAAAAACTTCTTTGAATGAGAACTTTGATCAGACGCTAGAAGCGTTGAGACAGTTACCAATACTCAATATTGAAGAAATTGCAGTATCGCTAAGTCAAAAACAGCAGTCTGATATTTTAGATGATTTCTTTAGCAAACAAATATCTAATAATACTAGCAAACAAATATCTAATAATACTATATAACCCACATTCCGCACTTCAAAATGTCATATATTAATGCTTCAACAAATCTTACAAAAAACCGTTAATGGTATTAAGTATTAACACTGCTATTTTTTAGGCTTTTGGCGATCGCTATTTAACTACGCATTAGCCCAAACTTCATAAGACAAGCATATTACAAAACGAAGTGCGGAATGTGGGATATAAGTAAATCGGTGGGAATAAACATAACTGAGTAATACCATTTCCATATGCGTCTTCATATGGAAATGGTATTACAAAAGGTAAACATGCCTAAAACCCTTACCAATGACCAATGACTTAGACGCGCCTTCTTCAGCTTCAAGGTAGAGTAGAACAAATGATAGTAATTTTTATAGCTTAAACGTAAAAATATTCATATGCTGCCTACACTCTCTCGAAATTTACTCAATGCTTACGCAAAAATCGCCAAAAATCTTAACTTAATTGAACCGCGAAGAAGGCAAGAAGCCAAGGATTCGCAGAGTGTGCGTAAGTCCTATTACTCTCAAACTGTGCAGGTATTTTTATGAACTATACAAATTATTCAGTTTTTATACGATTATTATATAGGTTGCCTTGTTATATTTTAGGATTAGTTTTATTTAGCTTAATTTTACTAGCTATCAGTGCATTTGTACCTAGAAAATGGCATTCTTACTCACAAACTAATTGTGACATACAAATTTGTGTTTCTAACACAGGTATTCACTCTAATATTATAGTGCCAACAAAAAATAATATTTATGATTGGCACAAGTTTTTTTCGCTCAGCAAAATCGGTGTAGATACTGCTCTAAATTATAATTATTTAAGTTTTGGCTGGGGAGACAAAGATTTTTATATGTTAACTCCTTCTTTGTCTGATTTAAATTTTTCTACTACTCTGAAAGCACTATTTATACCTACGCCTTCTGTTATGTATGTCAAAGGTTATCAAGTAATCCCAACTGATTTAGAAGTTAAGTGTATCCGAGTCAGCAAAAATGATTATTCAAGATTAATTGAGTATGTCCAAGGTAGTTTTCAACTGGATACAAAAAAGAAAACAGTCCGCTTGGGTAACGGCCACACCGTCAATGCAGGTTTTTATGCAGCAGTTGACAGTTATTCAATTTTGAGAAATTGTAATTCTTGGACAGCATCTGGTTTAAGAAGGGCTAATATTAATACTCCTCTCTGGGATGGGCTTTCGGCTGCGATTATCTTCCATCTCAAAAATAGCTGTAAGGTTAAATAAAAAGACAAACTTAAAGAAGTAAATTGCTAAATATTATTCTTATCTTTTACCTTTAATTTGAGGATAAGCTTGATTGTATTAGCAAAGTGATGGAAAACCACTTATACCAATTAAATATGAAGCTGCACATTATTTTAACCCCTCCCAACCTCCCCTTACCAAGGGGAGGTGCCGAAGGCGGTGGGGTTCTTTCTATGCATCTTCATATGGAAATGATATTACTCATAATTGTAATAATAAATATTGTCAAATATGTATAGTAATATATCTATAGAAAGGATTGATTTTAAAAGCTGTTTAGAGAATTGATATAAATTAGAGTTAATGATAGCAAAAATCAAAATGTCGAATGAATCTCATCGTAAGGATAAATTATGAGAGCGATCGCACAACTGGGGCAAATGATAACTTGAACGCAGAGATTTAAAGCGATCGCATCTTTCAAGCTAGTATCACAACTAAATTTAATACTAATTCCTCCATCAGTTATACTGATTAATCAGAAATTACTCCCATTAGTTAGAGGAATCAGAAACTTTAAACTCTTAGGATTAAGTTAGGAATATCTATAGCGTTTCTTAATCTAGTGAAGTACAGTAACAACAATGGGTAAACCAAT
>NZ_JCACKS010000231.1:0-7766 GCF_059505505.1 Pelatocladus sp.
TTGTTTCATCCTTTAACACTCAACTTCTACATCGCACCGCTATATCTACGCCTAACTCTTCACCCTTTTGTTAAGAAAGATGTGACTTAAGGATAGGTGTATTGGGTTATCATTGAGTATGTTAATAGACAGTTATTCAACAGGAATTCCCATTATTTAAGTTAACTAACTGAATTTTTTTATGGGTCGTCCGACAAAAAACAATTCCTTAACACGGCAAGATGTAATTGAAGCTGCTATCACTTGTTTAGAAAAAGAAGGCGAGTCTGCTTTGGGCGTGAACCGTGTAGCACGTGAGTTGGGAATAAAACCCCCTGCTATCTATAAACATTTGAATGGCAATGCTGATTTGCGCCAAGCTGTTGTGCTTACCCTTTGGCAACGATTCTTTGCCTATTACAAAGAACAAACCACCCATCTAAGAGGTATGAGTACACTACTTCGGGCAGGTGCCCACGCTACTCGCAACTTTGCGCGATCTCATCCAACACTGTATCGGGTAATGATGCAAGTGGAACTGCAAGCAAATGAACCAAAGGCAGCACTCATTATTCAGGAAGCTATCAGTTTGTTCAAAACCAGATTTGAATTTTATCGCTTTACTGAAAACCAAGTGATTGACGTAATGCGAATAGTGAACGCTGCTATCTCCGGTTTTATTGCCTTGGAACAAGCTGGATTCATGACATTGGATCGTTCAACAGATGCCAGCTTTGAGGTTATACTTGATGCGCTAGTTGTTGCAATTGACTATATTCAACAAGTTGATTCGTAATAGTTCAGAAATGTCGGGTAAGAGAGGATATATCACTGTACCTCCCTCCCCGCGCGGACTGTTACCAATCATTCCACTCAACCACAAAACGGACTTACAAAGGTAATTAGGGTTTGCTGAAAAAGTCATAAAAAGGTAAGAGAAAAGTAGAGTGGAGGGTTACTCATTTAGTGCACCTTCACATTCAATTGGTAGCAACAGTTTATTTTGCTTTTTTAGACTCATGGCTGTCAATTTACTTTTTCAATCCATTTTTCTGATTACAGCCAACATTAAATCATGACTAATGGTCAATACTACCAAGGTTTTACTCACTATTTTATACATCTTTTAATTTTTCTTTACCTATTTGACTATACTTTTGGCATATTAGCTACTGAAGAACCAAAATTTTTGCAAGAGAACTTTTATTGATGAGCGACAAATTTGGCAAATAGCTTAAAAGTCTGGATATTACTTTGGATAACTTTATTAGTATTATTTACTGAATTCATTAAACGCATTTCATAGTTTATAGGCCATAAATACTCAATACAGCCAAACAATTGGCAAAGATTTGTCAGTAAATGTTGGTGAGAATTCAATGTTATATTGAAACCCTCATGCTCTTGACAGAAACATTTCTCTAACCAATATAAAGCTTCTGTAGCAGACATATCAAATAAAGAAGTCTGTAGTAGTTGATAGAATAAAAACATTAAGGAAAAGTCATCTTTAATAAATCGATAAGGAATCACACTCGAAACAGACTTTAAATTTAACTGCATTAAATAGATCGACATATTTGCTACGAAACGTTCATATGCCGTTGGCTTTGGGAAAAATTTATATAGTTCTTGAGCGATAGTTTTAGAAATAGTTGTATGGAATGATTCATCCAAAAAATGAAAATAAGAGACAGCCGTCGGAGCAGGTAAAAACTCCGTATTATTATTTTTTAATTTTCTAAAATACAGAACATAATTATATTCCCAGTTCTTGAGCATCATATTAGCTATTAAACGTAGAGCATAGTAATGACATGCTAAGAAAGGTGAAGTTCCACAATTCAGTGTTAATAGCTGCATAGTTAGACGTCGAAATGGCAATTGGCTAACTACACCATCTGTCGGTACATTAAGAAACTCATTTTTCTTCTCTAATTCCTGCAAATACTTGGAAGGTTGATTACCTTTACTTTCCAGCATTATTTTATTAGTATAACGTAGGAAAAAATAAGGCAAACTGGAAAACAAATTTGCAGTTCTAGGATTAATAGTAGATAAATTTATTTGTTGCCAAACTTTTAGTATCTTTTTGCTCCAATCATTATTCGTTTTTTTGGATAACTGAGTTAATCTTTTACCAATTAGAGCCTTCTTTGTTAAGCGACTAATCCTTTGAAAAGCATGAATATGATAGCTTTCTTGAGTAGTTTCAAGGTCAAGTTCTTGACAAAGCGTTTCAAAACCTCCAAGTGTAGAAAACACGCTAGCTGTAACCTGATTAAACATCATAGTACCCGCTTCATCCAGAGGAACTTTGCTGTATTGCATTGCCCAATAAAGGTGATTTAAAGCCAGCTTTTGTGAGCTTGAAGCAGCTTGGTATAATGGAGTGCCATATAATAATGATTGCTCTGGCTCACTCCAGTAACAATTACTATTACTAGCATAATCAAAATTTTTGTCTAACTCTTGGATTATCTCTGTATAGTTAGAATTTATATTATCTCTAAAGATATTTTTTATCACCTTGGAAGATTTATTGACTAATCTTTCATTTGCAGATATGGATTCAGTGCTTGTCTGTGATATTTGAGTGGAATGTACCATAATTGTCCTTTATTTTTTAAAATCACTAGTATTTTAATTGTTTCCTTCAGATAAATACTGAGCTAAAGTCTTAACAGTAGGATAATCGTACAGTAAAGTCGGAGAGACGTTTATTCCTAACCAATCCTCTAGTTCACCACTTAGCTCAACTGCCGCCGAGGAATCCAAATCGTAGCTGTCAAAGGGAACTGTGATATCAATTTCATCTGGATTTACTTCCACTAAGTTAGCTAGATAGGAGACTAACCAGTTTTGAATTTCGGCTGTCGTTGGTAGATTTTTGCGTGCATCATTATTAGCATCTGAAGCTATATTTATCTTAGTCGTTTGAGAAATTTCAGTATCCATTTTGAAAATCTCCTTCATCTCTCTGAAAAAATACTCGTTGAAACCCCTATAAAACTAAGCTTTTTAGTTTCGAGTGTTTCTTTGGTGCATAGATAGCGAGGGAGTTTGATATTTTGAATGCGTGACTTTTGATTTCCCCCATTGTGAGATACTCTTGAGAAACACTCTGTATATCTTTCTTTTGTCTCTCTAAGAAGAGTAAAAATTAAAATCTTTTTCTATAAAAACTGTGCAAGAGTTTTTGGATAGGTTCTTTGTACAGCAAAACTCTTAGCTACTCAGCACACGAATTAGTTGGAAGTACCACCACTTAAAGGGATACTTGGAGTTTATGACCAAACAATTCAAAATTAAAAGTTCAAAGTTCAAAAAAGAAGTAATTTTGAATTTTTAATTTTGAGAGAATTCAGAGCGCCGGCCTCCGGCGATCTGAACTTCAGTGATTTTGAATTTGAGCGAAGCGAGTGACAAGAGGACAGTAAAAAATCTTTTGGAGAATATTTTTATAGCATACCATATATCAGTTTTTGCAACATAACTGACTTTTGTGCATCTTCACTCGTTTTCGCCCAGATAAAACGGCAACCTAAATAACTTGTCACGCATTGATAAAGGCAATGTGCAATTGGGACAGGTTCTAAAACTGGTATTCCTTGGGCCATTTGTCAAACTCCAAGGCTATGCTTCTATCCTCTTTCCCCAATCTCACGTAATCATGTTCGCTTTTGACCACACTCTTGACCATATTATCTGTGTTTTCATCCGAAAATAAACCCCCTGCATCGGGCTTTCTGCTTAATATATCAAATCGCCAACGCCATACCTGTGATGAGGACAACTCCATGAAATCAAAAAATTTATTCGCGCGTTTTTGTTTTGCTGAAAACCAACGAGTGGAAACGGCAATGGTTTCATCAGTGAGGTTGTCAATCGCATGCCATTGCCAGGGTGGATTGAGGAGAATATCTCCTGGTTCCAAGACGGCTTCGTATTTAGGACAATATTTCTGTAAGGGTGCGTATTGCTCCAGATACGCTTGGTTGTAATCTCTTTTCAGAAAAGAAGCACAGAATAGAAAGAAGCGATCAAGCATTGGATACATCAGCCACAGATAATCCGGATGTACAAACGTCCACTTTTTCTTGCCACGAAGTTGGAAAAACAGGTTATTAGCATTAGCACAATGGAAATCGCTACCAGTTGAGGACTGTGTCCCTAAAAACAACTGTGCTGCAACGAACAAACCAGAGTTGCCACCCATATGTTCTCTGAACTCTAAACAGCCGACCTCATTCACCAACTCTGGGTGAGCACAAAAGATTTCCGCACAGAATGAAATATAAAGTTTGTCTTCGCTGTCGATTACATCTTTGATTGTATTAATACCAGGTTTGTAGTTGTTACTATGATTGAAGGTCTTAGCCTTAAAGTCGCCGAAGCGATCGCGAAACATTTCCATTGTCCAGTTCTGATAGGCAAGGGTGTGTTTAGCACCGCCTTTAATAATCACTGGCGTATTCGTTTTCACATATTTGTTGCAAAACTCTTGGGCTGATATTTCCCCGGGTTCTACCATAGGGATTGACATCTTGAGTTTTGACAAATCGATGTTCTGCTTGTTGAGATTATTCAGAATCCTCTGATGGATGCGCTTCAACCACTGTTGTCCCCAAAATTGGTCTTTCAAGAAGTAACGCATCAACAAAATTGTTTTAAATTGAAGCTTATTTCCATAGCCAATATTCAATGGCACAGGAGGCGGGACATCGGAAATCGATGAGCGGAAAAATGTGTGCAAAAAGAATTTATGGACAAAGACGACTTCATAAATCCCATAAATAGTCAATAGCGCGATAGTTCTGAGAGTACGAAACCAGTTTTGCCTCGGTTTATTCGTCGTACCATCACTTGGTAATTTTCCGCCTTTTAGGGTAGTTGTAGTCATAATTGTTACTCAACTTTAACTTGGCATTTCGTCGTTTTACTGGATAGTCGATTGGCATATCTGTTGAAGGGAATCTACTAGCACGTCTCCTCTAAATGGGTGCATATTCTTCATTCCTAAACTGCAACTAGGTAGGTGGACATAATTAAACGTAAATCCAGAGGGTTGTTCATTGTTCATTGCTTGCCAGGGGAATTGCCATGAACCATTAACCATGAACTATGAACGGTCAACACAAGTTACGTTTATTTCCACCCAGCTACTTACAAACGTTTTAATCTCACGCCTTCAGATGCATCCTTTTAGTTTAGACGTGTTAGTACGATTGGGACAGGCTCTAAAATTGGTACTCCTTAGGCCATTTATCAAATTCCCAGGCGGTGATTCTATTCTCTTTCCCCAACATCACAAAATCATCTGTGTTTTTGACCAAATCATCTGTATTTTCGTCGAATAAACCTACTGCATCACGCTCTTTCATCAACACACCAAATTGCATACGCCATACCTGTGATGAGAACAACTGCATGAAATCAAAAAATTGATTCGCACGCTTTTGTTTGACCAAAGCCCAACGAGTGGCAACGGCAATGGTTTCATCAGTGAGGTTGTCAATCGCATGCCATTGCCAGGGTGGATTGAGGAGAATATCTCCTGGTTCCAAGACGGCTTCGTATTTAGGACAATATTTCTGTAAGGGTGCGTATTGCTCCAGATACGCTTGGTTGTAATCTCTTTTCAGAAAAGAAGCACAGAATAGAAAGAAGCGATCAAGCATTGGATACATCAGCCACAGATAATCCGGATGTACAAACGTCCACTTTTTCTTGCCACGAATTTGGAAAAACAGGTTATTAGCATTAGCACAATGGGCATGGCTACCAGTTGAGGTACTTGCTCCTAAAAACAACTGTGTTCCACCAAACAAAGTAGAGTTGCCACCCATATGTTCTCTGAACTCTAAACAGCCGACCTCATTCACTAACTCTGGGTGAGCGGAGAAGATGTCCGCACAGAAAGCAATATAGAGGTTATCCTCACTTCCTCTGCTGTCGATTACATCTTTGAACGTACCAACATCAGGTTTGAACGTACTAACATTATGTTCGTCATGTTCGTCTATTTTCTTCTTGAGAGTATCAAACTTAAGAGTCTTAAACTTAAAGTCGCCGAAGCGATCGCGAAACATTTCCATTGTCCAGTTCTGATAGGCAAGGGTGTGTTTAGCACCGCCTTTAATAATCACTGGCGTATTCGTTTTCACATATTTGTTGCAAAACTCTTGGGCTGATATTTCCCCGGGTTCTACCATAGGGATTGACATCTTGAGTTTTGACAAATCGATGTTCTGCTTGTTGAGATTATTCAGAATCCTCTGATGGATGCGCTTCAACCACTGTTGTCCCCAAAATTGGTCTTTCAAGAAGTAACGCATCAACAAAATTGTTTTAAATTGAAGCTTATTTCCATAGCCAATATTCAATGGCACAGGAGGCGGGACATCGGAAATCGATGAGCGGAAAAATGTGTGCAAAAAGAATTTATGGACAAAGACGACTTCATAAATCCCATAAATAGTCAATAGCGCGATAGTTCTGAGAGTACGAAACCAGTTTTGCCTCGGTTTATTCGTCGTACCATCACTTGGTAATTTTCCGCCTTTTAGGGTAGTTGTAGTCATAATTGTTACTCAACTTTAACTTGGCATTTCGTCGTTTTACTGGATAGTCGATTGGCATATCTGTTGAAGGGAATCTACTAGCACGTCTCCTCTAAATGGGTGCATATTCTTCATTCCTAAACTGCAACTAGGTAGGTGGACATAATTAAACGTAAATCCAGAGGGTTGTTCATTGTTCATTGCTTGCCAGGGGAATTGCCATGAACCATTAACCATGAACTATGAACGGTCAACACAAGTTACGTTTATTTCCACCCAGCTACTTACAAACGTTTTAATCTCACGCCTTCAGATGCATCCTTTTAGTTTAGACGTGTTAGTACGATTGGGACAGGCTCTAAAATTGGTACTCCTTAGGCCATTTATCAAGCTCAAAGGCTATGATTCTATTCTCTTTCCCCAACGTCACAAAATCTTTTGTGTCCCTGATCACATCACCTGGTATTTCGTGCAATACATCTCCTACTTCGTCGTGCTGTTTCATCACCTGAGCAAATCGAATACGCCACATATGTGGTGTTAAAAACTGCATTAATTCAAAAAATGTATTCGCATGTTTCTGTCCTATTGGATCGATCCAGCGACTGGCAACAGCGAGGGTTTCCTCTGTTAGGTTCTCAACGGCATGCCATTGCCAAGGTGGATTGAGGAGAATATCTCCTGGTTCCAAGACGGCTTCGTACTTAGGACAATATTTCTGTAAGGGTGCGTATTGCTCCAGATACGCTTGCTCATAATCTTTCCTAAGAAAGGAACCACAAAATAGAAAGAATCGATCAAGTAGTGGATACATTAGCCACAGATAATCCGGATGTACAAATGTCCACTTTTTCTTGCCACGAATTTGGAAAAACAGATTATTAGCACTAGCACAGTGGGCATGGCTACCAGTTGAGGTACTTGCTCCTAAAAACAACTGTGCTGCAAAGAACTGAGTATAGTTGCCACCCATGTGTTTTCTGAACTCTAAACAGCCGACCTCATCCACTAACTCTGGGTGAGCGGAGAAGATGTCCGCACAGAACGCAATATAGAGTTTGTCTTCACTTTCTCTGCTGTCGATTACATCTTTGAATGTACCAACATCAGGTTTGAACATATTAACATTATGTTCGTCTAGGCTCTGATTGATAATCTCAGCCTTAAAATCGCCGAAGCGATCGCGAAACATTTCCATTGTCCAGTTTTGATAGGCAAAGGTGT
>NZ_JCACKS010000231.1:7866-40588 GCF_059505505.1 Pelatocladus sp.
AAATCCCATAAATAGTCAATAGCGCGATAGTTCTGAGAGTACGAAACCAGTTTTGTCTCGGTTTATTCGTCGTACCATCACTTGGTAATTTTCCGCCTTTTAGAGTAGTTGTAGTCATGGTTGTTACTCAACTTGGAGTTTACGTCTTTTTATTGATTAGGATCGCTAATTCATTGATATCTACGTTTCTTCAAGTGATTACTTGATGACATCAAACAAGAATGCCTAATGTTATATTCCAAGTCATGATATATCAATGATACTTAAGCTTTTTTAAAATGCATTAAACATCCCATAGTTTAAACAGCAAATAAAACTTTTGCTGCACACTTTCAAATGTTAGTTGTTGCCCTAACATCTCCTTTATAAAACGGCTTATATTCTGGGTTGATTAGCTTTGCTGTAGCGCCTTCAAAAAGCCGCTGCTAATTAAGTATGAAAAGTAAGTGGTGAATAATTTTTTGTTTATGGAAGGACAAACAATATTAGTGCCTGCCAGCCCATCAATAGTGTTATGACAGTCGAACTGTAGCGCTACTTTTTGTTTTAGCATATTTTGAGAAAAAAGAGGTAAAAGAGGATGCAAAGCATTTTTCAAAGAACGCTCTTCGTGAAGAATTAGCTCTGAGCGCCACTGATCATATGAAACCTCCTCTAATTGGTAGCCCAAAGAGCCAATCCAGTTAAATATGTCGTTGACGGGGGTGGGATAAGAGTTAATTACGTGGAAATCTTTTCCCAAAGATTTTTTCTGACGCGATAGATGAACAATAGCCTGGTTTACATAATCCACAGGAGTAATGTTGTCTACAATACCGTCCAGTTTTGGCATTTTTCCAAGCTGAATACAGCCTTTAATCATTCTGCAGATCAAGTCATCTGTATTACAAACTCCAGTTTTGCTGTGACCCGCTATTCTTGCTGCTCTATAGATAGAAACAGGAAGTCCTCGGTCACGGGCCTGTATTACTAATTTCTCCGCTACCCACTTACTCTGAGCATATCCAGTATCAATATCCCGGCTGTAGAAAAACGGATCTGATTCTCGAACTACCTTGCTCTCTGAATATATAAATGGAGATGCAACAGCAATAGTCGAGACAAAATGCACAGGCTTTACTCTGATTTCACTAGCCAATCTCAGAATTTCTTGAGTTCCGAGAACATTGGCTTCTTTCAGTACCGAGTAAGGATAAACAAAATTCACCAATGCACCATTGTGATAAATCACATCGATCAGACTAGCTAGATGGCGAAACTGTGGTTCTGAAAGACCCAAAAATGCAGTAGATAAATCTCCAACAACAGGGATAATTCTGGATCTAAAGCTTTCATTCCAGAGAAAATAGGATTCAAGCTTGCTTTGTATCCTCCATTTGCCTTCAAGAATATTAGGGGAACGAACCAGGCAATAAATATTTGCCTGAGTTTCCTCTAGAAGCTCATGAAGTAAATATGCTCCTAAAAAGCCAGTTGCTCCAGTTAACAAGATACTTTGAGGTTCACTCACAACATGATCAACCGATACACTCTGAGGCTGAATTGTGGAGTCTAAAACAGCTTCTGCATTTAGATCTAAGGTATTTGTGGTCATTGGTGAGATTCCCGTCTCGAGAGCGGTGTCGATGGCTTTGGCAATCGCAGCTATAACAGGTTTCTCAAACAGACTACGCACTGGCAACTCTACCTTAAAAGTCTCTCGCAACCGAGAAATAACTTGGATGGCTAATAAGGAATGTCCTCCTAGTTCAAAAAAGTTATCATAGATACTTAAGTGTTCCAGTCCAAGAACTTCGGCTATAATACTAACTACGACTTTTTCAGTAGGATTACGGGGAAGAAGCAAGGAGTCACGTTCATTAATTTCTCGAGTTGGTAGCGGTAGGGCACGGCGGTCTACTTTGCCGTTTGAAGTCAAAGGCAGAGCCTCTAGCATCACAAACACTCCAGGTACCATATATTCAGGCAATTGCTTTTTCAAAAAATCTCGTAATTGTGAAATGAAATGGCTCGTTTCTTGCTTCCGTAAAGGGTTATTTGCATACGTTCTCCAAGGTTTTAGTTGGTGCTTTTTTCCCAAGAGGTAAGAGCTCATATCTCTACATTTTTCATCAGATGTAAGTCGCTTGAATAGTACATCGTAACTTCCATTTTCATAGTTATTTGACCAGCTGATTTCAACAGAGTAAGACAATCTACTCCCTAAATTCCATAAATCTTCTGGTAGAACTCCAGATTCTTGAGCCTCGCCGACAATTTTTTCTAGCATTGAGCGAAAGTCACCTACCGTCTTAGGCACCTGGTTACTAGCCAATAGCTCCAAAGCCTTAACTTCTGTTTGCAAGCGTAAGTTAGTTACTCGACGTAGCCCGAGGATATCTGGTTGAGTAGACTCTATAATTTCACTTACAGAGGTCAGTGTTAAGTCTTGATTATGCCAGTCTAACCAGAGAAAATCTTGAGTAGAATTAACTTTTTCTCCTCCTACATGGAGGATAACATCATAGCGAAACTTGCTAAGCTCGTTACTATAATGTCCTTTTTTAGGCTCAATTTGGACGTGGGTAATCTTGGTTAAGTTCTCCTGGAGGGCAATGAAAAATGCTGGATCAATGACTAGTTCCTGCTCTTGATCCATGCTTTTTTGCACGCACGACAGTAAATGACTTGTTGATAGAGAGTCAGAAGCCTTATACAATTCAACTGAGATATGAAAAGCTTGCAATAGTGGTAAGCTACGAACATCTCCTACAACAATAAATCCACCTGGCTTAACTACTTTAACAGCATTTTCCAAGACTTGTAGTAGATAGTCAATGCTGGGAAAATACTGAACAACAGAGTTCAGGATTACCGTATCAAATGCCTCTGTTTCTAGTCCCTCAAAATTATCTGCCCCTCTCTGAAATAGTTTAACCTGGGACAAAGAGGGAGACTGCATTACCAGTTGCTGCTGAATATAGTTTATGGCAACTTCTGAGAAGTCTGTACCCCAGTACTCAGCACAATAGGGAGCGATTCGCAATAATAGCAAACCGTAACCACAACCAATCTCTAGAACGCGATTTGGCTTTAGAGATAAAATACGTTTGACCGTAAAATCTACCCACTCGTCCATTTCCTGTACTGAGATAGGCTGACCTGTATAGCTGCTATGCCAGCCAGCAAATTTCAGCTTTGCATCTTGATTTGCAGCTGCACTGTCATAGGTTTGATTCCAAAGGGAGTACCATTGCAATATTTGTTGATCCAGCAATTCTTTTCGGTTTGACTCATCTAAGCCATCTGATAATGCCTTGGGAACAAAATAACCTACTAATTGCTTGTCTCCAAAGGAGTTTTCTCTAGCCAAAACAGCGGCATCTTGCACTGTCGGATGCTGTTTCAATGTTACTTCAATCTCTCCCAGCTCAATGCGGAAGCCACGAATCTTAATTTGCTGATCGATGCGACCCAAAAACTCAATGTTACCATCCGGTAAATAGCGAACTAAATCACCTGTCTTATACATTCGCGCTTTGGGATCGTTACTGAACGTATCTGGGATGAATCTTTCAGTAGTTAACTCAGATCTATTTAGATAACCTCGAGCAACACCCGCACCACCAATAAACAATTCACCAGGTATTCCAATAGGAACTGGTTGATAATGCTGATCTAGAACATATACGCGAACGTTTGCAATTGGTTTACCTATGGCAACGATTTTTTTAGATGAACCGACAGTATAAGTTGTAGACCAGATAGTAGCCTCTGTCGGTCCATACATATTGAGAACTTCACCTGAAACTACTTCATTGAGCTTATTGGCAAGCTCAGCAGAAAGTGCTTCTCCCCCCAATATGAGTTTCTGAAGAGACCGTAGGGGTTTGAGCGTCTCCGAGTTTAGGATTAGCATCCTTACTAGAGAAGGTGTACACTGCAAGTGAGTAACATTGTGCCTTATAATCTGTGCAGGTAAAGAGTAATCATGTTTTTCTATTTCTTTTCTGATATCATTTAATTCCTTGACTTGGTCTACACGGTGAAGACTAGATATAACAGAATCAACATCTTCTTTACTTGCTTCTTCAGCCTGTGGCTCTATGGAAGAGAAAAAGGAATTATACACCGTATAAACCACTACTTGGAAACCTCGCGTAAGTGTCCACAGTAACTCTAAGACGGAGATATCAAAAGAAATAGTTGTAACTGCCAACCATGTACCGGGGGAATCACTACCAATGCGAAAATCCATTCCAGTAAAGAAATTTACAACTTGACCATGCTCAACCATTACACCTTTAGGCTG
This sequence comes from Pelatocladus sp., assembly GCF_059505505.1. Classification (NCBI taxonomy): domain Bacteria; kingdom Bacillati; phylum Cyanobacteriota; class Cyanophyceae; order Nostocales; family Hapalosiphonaceae; genus Pelatocladus; species Pelatocladus sp. The sequence continues at coordinate 12,158 of NZ_JCACKS010000231.1, forward strand.
ACCAGTAGATCCTGAAGTGTAAATCACATATGCCAGGTTTTCAGGCATCAAGTTACTACAAGGATTTTCCTCTGTTTCGAGAGAGATTGTTTCCCAGTTTGTATCTAGGCAAACCAAATGTGCTTTATTTTCTGGCAGTTCTGCCACTAATTTTTGTTGAGTTAAGAGTACTGACAATTGAGAATACGAGATCATGAAGGCCAAGCGATTCTTAGGATAGGCTGGATCTAAAGGTACATAAGCTCCACCTGCTTTGAGAATTGCTAAAAGACCTATCACCATCTCAACAGAACGTTCTATACAGATGCCAACAAGCACATCTGCTCCCACACCTAGTTTCTGCAAGTAATGTGCTAATTGATTGGCTCGCTTGTTTAACTCTTGATATGTCAGCTGCTGCTCTTGAAAAATCACTGCTATATTTTCAGGCGATCGCTTCACAGTCTCTTCAAATTTTTGGTGAATATACTTTTCCTGTAGTAAACTCACGTGATTGCGATTTTGCTCTACCAATAGCCAGTGCTGTTCCGCTTCATTTAACAAGGGCAGATGTGTAACCAGTTGATGAGAATCAGTAACAATACTTTCAAGTAAAGTTTCAAAGTTATTTGCCATCCGCTCTATGGTGGTTACATTAAATAAATCTGCATTGTATTCCCACCATCCTGTCAGACCTTGAGCAGTATTATTTAATAATATACTGATGTCAAACTTTGAAATACCACTTTCTACTGCTAATGGTCTAAAAGTTAAATCTTTTAAATTAATCTCTGTGATTGGAGTATCCTGGAAAATGAATAGTACCTGAAATAGAGGAGTGTAACTCAAGCTTCTTTGTGGCTGTAGAGCTTCTATTATGTGCTCTAGAGGAGCATCTCTATGAGCCTGAGCTTCTAAAAGTGTTTCCTGGACTTGTTCCAATAACCGTTCAAAGCTAATCTTGTTTGTTATTTTAGTGCGTACAACTATAGTATTAGCAAAAAAGCCAATCAATCCTTCAATGTCAGTAATATCTAAGTTGGCAATAGGCGTACCAACTAAAATATCTTCCTGCCCACTATATCGGTAAAGCAATATTTGGAATGCTGTTATTAATGTTGTAAAAAGGGTAACTTCTTTACGCTTGCTTAAAGCAACTAATGCTTCACTTAGTTTTTTAGGTAGAGCAAAATTGTGATGCGCTCCTCGAAAAGTTTGAACAGCAGGTCGTGGTTGATCAGTAGGAAGTTTTAACAAAGCAGGAGCGTTGGCAAGCTTTTGTTTCCAATAGTTAAGCTGTTTTTCTAAAAATTTACCAGTTAGCCATTGGTGCTGCCATGCGGCAAAGTCAGCATATTGAACTGGCAAATCTGGTAGGGGAGAGATTTGATTGTTTCTAAAAGCCTCATACAATACTGCTAGTTCGTTGAAAAATACATTGATTGACCTACCATCAAAAACGATGTGATGCATAACTAAAATTAGCACATGCGATCGTTCTCCTAGTCGCAGTAGCCTAAATCTCAACAAGGGATCATTGGCTAGATCAAAGGGATGTTGGACTAGTTCAGCAGCTAATTGTTGAACTTTGGTAAACTGCTCGACTTCTGAAAAAGTCTGCAAATCTATTATAGGCAAATCTATTTTTAGAAATGGGAAAATTTTACAGACGGGAGACCCATTGACACTAGGAAAATTTGTTCGTAAAACTTCATGACGCCGAACTATTTCATTGAGAGTTACTTCTAAAGCCACTATATTAAGTCTGCCATCAATGCTCAACGCTCCCAACTCATTATAAGGAACACTATCTCCCTCTAGTTGTTCTAGAAACCACAATCGCTGTTGGGCAGAAGATAGTGGAATTTTTCCATCTCTTGCAATCGGTTGCAGTGGTAAAAGAGTAGAAGTATATGCTGATTTGAAACCATTAAGAAAGGTAATAATTTCGTTTTTGCGTTCAGCTAACTGTGCACTTAAAATCGGTGTCATTACTTCCTTGGGTGCGCTGTATCGCAAAGAGTTACCATCTACCCAAAGATCTATACCTAATTGACGAATATATGACAATAGCTCGGGAACGGTTTTCATATTTCTCCTTCCTCTCTTTCAGAATTATTGAAATCACTACGATTTTGCTGATCTGAAGTAGCCCAAAGAGCTATGTCTATGTATTCTGCTAAGTCTGCTATGGTAGGACTCTCCCACAATTGACGCAGAGGTAGTTCCACTGGAAATATTTTCCGCAAACGAGCAACAATTTGAGTAGCTTGTAGAGAGTCTACTCCCAGCATAATTAAGTTATCGTGTATGCCAATTTTTTCTAGAGCTAGTACATCAGCACAGATAACGACTATAGTTTTTTGAGTAGCAGTGTAGGGAGCCACAAAAGCTGCTGGCAACTCTAAACTAGCTGCATCTGGAATTGGTAAGGACTTGCGGTCTATCTTGCCATTAGGTGTCAATGGTAGCTTATCTAAAAAAACATAGATACAAGGCACCATATAGCTAGGTAGTTTTTGCTGTAAATAAATACTCAGTTTCTCTGAAGTTAATGCTGATTCATCAGTTGGAGAAGCTGTAGATCTCAACCACTGTTTTGTTTGCTCTAAGATAATTCTTCCGCCGATAAAACTATGCAGAACAATATGCTTTGATGATGATAAACCAGATAAATTTCTTAGCTTTTCAAAATTTAAATGTCCAATTGGACATAAACCAACCTCATAATCTGGTGCAGTATCCATCAATAATTGACTCATGTAACCGGCTTCTAACAGACAAAAATCTCTAGCCCATCCTCCATACATAGGATTAATTGCATCCATTTGCCCAATAAGAAATAAAGCAAAAGCTGCTTGCTCGAATATTGATTTATTTGAGCCACTATAAAGGCTATCTTCAATCTCACTAATGTTAGTAACAGCTTTTATCAATACTAAACGATGTTCTGCTGGGTGATAGTAATAAATGCCACCTTCCAGTTTTTCTACGCGATTTGGTTTAATTAGTAGGTAAGTTTGGACAGGGTAAAGACTGCCAGCAGAGGGATAGCGATATTTTGGTAAAGGAATGTGATTGACTTTCATCTGCATGAGACAGCTCAAAAAGAGGCCGAATTGCTCAAATGGGACTGGCTCCTCCAACATTTGGCGGTAACTTTGGCGTTTTAGATAAGTTTGAGTTAAAGTCTGATTAAATTCTGGTCTAATTAGCTCTACAGTTAGGTGATTTTGATCTAATGATTGTAGTCCTGGTTGTCTTAGCTTAAATTCAATACGCTCTACAGGATCAGTTATCACTCCTTCTAATTTTTGGAATTCAATTGCTTCTACAGGTAGAACTGCTGATTCTTTCTGCAAATGGGCAGACTTTCTCTCTAAGTTAGAAATAACATAAGCAACTAGTTGCTTTTGCTCTTTTCCCTGCTCAATAGCAGTAACAATTGCATCAGTTATCAATGGATGTTGTTTCAGTGCAACTTCTATTTCGCCTAATTCAATTCGGTAGCCGTTAACTTTAACTTGAAAATCTTCTCTGCCCAGGAACTCAATATTACCATCCGGTAAGTAACGCCCTAGATCACCTGTTTTATACAAACGCTCTTTTGTGCGTGGATGTGTAATGAAACTATTTTGAGTTTTTTCTTGATCGCGCCAGTAACCTTTGGCTAACCCAACTCCTCCAATGTAAAGTTGTCCACTCACCCATATAGGGCAAGGTTCAAGTAACTCATTGAAAACATAAAAACTTTGGTTTGTTAAAGACCGACCGTAAGGAATACTTTTCCATTCAGGAGAAATATTCTCGATTGGATAAAAAATAGACCAAATTGATGCCTCAGTTGCCCCTCCTAAACTCACCACCTGAGCTTTCGGCCATAAAGTTTTGATTTGAGTAGGTAAGTTTAGTGGCAACCAATCTCCGCTTAAAAGAGTCAAACGTAAAGACGAAGGAACTTTGTCTGGGTGGAGTTTGATATATTCAACAAGCATCTGCATCAAGGCCGGAACCGAGTTCCATAAGGTCACTTGATAGTGCGTCATCAGATCTATCCAGTGGGCTGGGTCTCTAGTTGCTGTTGCTTTAGGAATAACAATAGTTCCTCCCGCAGCTAAAATACCAAAGATATCGTAAACTGATAAATCGAAGTTCAAAGCTGAAAGTGCTAGTATACAATCTTGCTCTCCAATTTGGAAGTATTGATTGATATCAAGAATCGTATTCACAGCAGCTTGGTGATCAATCATTACTCCCTTGGGTAAACCTGTTGAGCCAGAAGTATAGATTACATAAGCTAAATCTTTTGGATTTTGAACTGATTCCAAAGTTGATGGACTGTGGTCTGTTAACTTCTCAGTATCAATATTTATTCTATGAATATCCGACGACCACTCGAGTTTTACATTGACACACGATTGAGTCAAAACTATTTGAATTTCCCCTTGTTTGAGCAAATACTTTTGGCGCTCAATTGGTAAATCTGGATCAATTGGTAAATAAGCTGCACCAGAGATTAATATTCCTAGTACAGCAACTACTTGCTCCCAACCTTTTTCCATAACTACAGCTATCAGACGATTGGGAGAAGCTCCTAGCTGCCGCAACTGATGAGCAACTTGATGAGCTAATTTGTTTAACTCAGAGTAAGTCAGGGTGTGCTGGGGTGAGATTATGGCACAGCGGTCACCACAACGCTCTACCTGTCTTGTAAATAGAGTGTGTAGCATTTCACCAGACAGAGGTGCCTTTGTAGCATTGATCGCGACTCGTTGAGACAATTGCTCTGGAGGAACGAGTTGTCTTGTCATTGAGTGCCATACTGGCTCCTGAGTTGCTAGTTGCACCAAAAAATTGCAGTAGGCATTGAACATATCGTCCAACATTCCAGGGGGGAAAAGATCTTCTACTGCATCCCAGTTGAAAACTAATCCCCCATCTTGTTTAATGACTTGATGGTCTAGCCAGACCTGAGGTGTTTGGCTAATGCCGTAGACAATTTCTCCAAATTGACTTAACCCAGGGCTATTGCTATTTAACGAACCAACACCCAAGGCACTAGTAAAGACTACAGGCATCATTGCCTTTGGAGAGTTACGTTTTTTACGTGCCAATTCTCTTAGAATATGCACTCCATTGACGTAGCGATGATCTAAATCCTGCCAAAGTTGTTTTTGGAGACGGACAGCACGAGAGACAAAGGATTCATTAACCGTTGAGTTGTCTATCTGCAGCAGTATTACAGAAGTAAAATCCCCAACAATTTGATTGACTTGAGGATGAAGTGGTAAACGGTTAAATAGAGTTAGATCAATAGTAAATTGAGGAGATTTGCTCCAAGTTGTCAAAATCTCAGCATAAGCTGCAAGCAAGACTCCAGAGGGAGTTAAATTAGCATCTGTTGCATATTTCTTTAGCTTTTGCCAATATTCTGTATTCAGCCAAAAAGTGCGACGATGGAACCGGGGCTGTTTTAAAGAATTGGGATTTTTGGCTAGCGGCAGGTCTGGTGCTGGCGGCAGAGAATCTAGACGATTAAACCAATAGGCTTGTGAACGCTGATATAGTTGCGTTCCTACTAGGCGCTCTTCGGCTAAAACGTAATCGCGGAATGAAAGTTCCAATTGAGGCAAAACCAATTCTGGGTTCTGGTAGAGCTGACTCCACTCTTGAAAAAGAAGATGCAAGCTCCCCAAATCAGTTACTAACGCATCAAAGCTAAGATAAAGCCGAAAGAAAGTTTCGCTTAGATGAGCAACTCGAATATCAAATAAAGGCCATTTGTCAGTTGGCAGCATCTGGTGAGACATTTGTTGACGAATTTCCTCAGTTTTGAACCTGATACTTTCAGGATCTTCTCCAAGCAAATCCAAAACCGAGATTTGGTATAAAGGCACATCTGTGAGAATTTTTTGTGTACCATCTGGCAGTACTACAGTCCGCAACATCTCATGTCGCTCAATCAATTGCTGCCAAGCACAATTTAGCCGCTCTAGGTCTAAGCCATTACATTCAAGTTCTAAATAGGCATGGGTAGCTACGTTACTTAATTCAAACTCTCCACTACGTCCCACCCAATAAGCATACTGAATATCGGTAAGAGGAAAGGGTTGATAGCGTTCGTCTAGTACTGGGAGAACCGCAGGCAGAGCATCATCATGCATACTAAAATTACTTTCGCAGAGTAACCTCAGAAGGTCTACCTTATGCTCTGCTATAGAATTACGTAAGTCTAGTGTGAGAGCTTCCTTAGGCGCACGAACACGCAAATTATCTGCTTCCGCCCATACCTTAACATTTCGTTTAGAAAGTTCAGTTAAAAGTTCATTCAGGTTCATATTGTTATTTCCTCTAAATCCTCACTGAGCTCGTGGGACTGAGACTTCCATTGGACTAGACTTGCCAATGCAAATTGTTGCAGTAGATCGGAAGCTAGTTGTTTAATGCTAATTCCTTCACTATATATTTGTAAGGGTATATCTAAACCTAAATCAGTCTTAATCCGATTTTTAATCTCCATGCCCATCAAAGAGTCAAGCCCTAACTCATGTAGGGATTGATATGGATCAGGTTGACTAGATGAAGGGAGTTCTAAAACTTTAGCGATTTGAACTTGAAGATAAGCAATCAAAAATTCTAAGCGTCTGTCGAGACTTGCACTATTTAATTGCTTCACTATATCTGACACCACACCATTGTTTGATGAGGGATCATAATGTTCAGTTAGTACACCTTTGTTTTGAAGATACTTTTGGTGTTGTTTGACTAAAACTTTCAAAAGTTTTGGCAGTAGTTGTTTTTGAGTTTCCGAAAAATTACTTGCTTTTTCCAACTGTTCAGCTAGTTTTTCAATATCTCCTGCATTGAGAAGATCAATAATTGGAGTTTGACTTTTTGTCTCAGAGATAGCTTCTACTTTTGAATATCCTTTCTCAACTCTCTCAAGCCAGTAACGTTCTTTCTGAAAAGGATATGTCGGTAAGCTGATTCGTTGGTGATGATATTCCTGGCTAAAGTTTGACCAATTGATCGGTATCCCTTGTACATACAAATGCCCCAAACTCTCTAGCATCTGCTGCCAATCTTCCCGTCCTTGACGCAGACTTGCTAACCAAATTCCTGCTCTCTTCGGTAAGCATTGCCGTCCTATCCCCAGCAAAATTGGTTTAGGTCCTACTTCTACAAAGACTTCATATCCTTCTTTATAAAGTGTCTGCATCCCATCTGCAAATCGCACCGTCTGGCTGAGATGACGACACCAATACTCAGATGTAATTACTTCGGTTGTTAATGGTTTACCAGTGACATTAGAAATCAGCTTTATCTTAGGTGTTGCATAAGTAGTACTGGCAGCTATCTCACTAAACTCTGTCAAAATTGGCTCTACTAGCGGGGAGTGAAAAGCATGGAATGTTTTTAGTTTTTTCGTTTTGATTCCGGCTGCCTTTAAAGTAGCACAAACTTTCTCAATTATCTTTTGTTCACCGGTAATCACAGTGTTTTGTGGGCTATTGAGGGCCGCAATAGCTATCTTCTGCTCTTGCGTCAGCACAGCTTGAATCGATGCTTCATCAGCAAACACGGCTACCATCTGACCGTTAGCTGGTAGAGTTTGCATTAAGGAAGCATACTTGCTAATTAGTTTCAGCGCTTCTTTTAGACTAAAAACTCCAGCCACACAAGCAGCAACATATTCTCCTACACCATGTCCCATCACGGCTGTTGGCTCTACTCCCCAAGATAGCCATAGCTGGGTTAAGGCATATTCGAGGGCAAACAGAGCTGATAGTTGGGTATAAGCAGTTTGCTCAAGAGAAACCGTCTGACCTGGTTCTCTATAGATAAATTTTAGGAACGATTTCCCTGTATAAGAACACAAAATTTCATCGCAGTAGTTAAGTGCTTGCCGAAAAACTGGCTGGGTAGAGTAAAGTTGACGTCCCATACCAATGTATTGAAAGCCTTGACCAGTATAGAGAAATGCTACTTTAGGTAGCTTTCTTTTGGTTACCTTGCCACTTATCAATCCACTGGACTTCTTCCCAGCAATAAAATCTTTCAGACACTTGTTTAACTCTGCATTAGTTTTAGATACTACAGCAAGTCGATACTCAAAATGTACACGTCCTGTGTTGCTCGTAAAACAAATATCTCCTAGTGATGCTTGTGAGTTAGCTTGAAGATACACTTCATAAAGTTGTGCTAATTGCTTAAGTGCCTTTTCACTTTTTGCTGACAGAGTAGTAATATTGAAAGACCGTTTATACTCATTAAGTACTTTTACTTCATCAATAGTAGGAGCTTTTTCTAGAATCAAATGGCAATTAGTTCCGCCAAATCCAAAAGTATTTATACTAGCAAAACAGCTATTTTTTTCTGATTGCCATGGTGTCAGATATTTAGGAATTAAGAGCGGCTCATTTTGTTGTATGGAAATATATGAATTGAGGTTACTGAAATTCAAATGAGGTGGAATTTCCCCATGTTGCATTGCCAGTATTACCTTAATTAAGCTGGCAATTCCAGAAGCAGCTTCCAAATGACCAATATTTGTCTTAACCGATCCAATCCAACAGGGTTGAGATGGAGACCGATCCGGCATCAAAACTGCTTTTATAGAATTGACTTCAATTGAATCCCCTAAGGAGGTACCTGTACCTTGAGTTTCGACATAACTTATTTGGGTTGGTGAGACTTGGGCATTTTTTAGTGCTTGGCGTATGACTTCTTGTTGTGCTGGTCCATTAGGTGCCGTAAGTCCATTACTAAGACCATCCTGATTAACTGCTGATCCTCTAATTAGTGCCAGAATATTATCATTGTCACGAAGTGCATCCGAGTAACGCTTGAGAAGGACTAGACCACAGCCTTCTCCTCGCACATATCCGTCAGCATTAGCATCGAAAGTTTTACAACGACCTTCAGCTGAAAGTATACCTGATTGAGACAGAAGAATAGACCATTCTGGAGATAACATCATACTCACGCCGCCAGCTAGAGCCGCATTGCACTCTCCAAGGCGCAAACTTTGGCAAGCTAAATGCACCGCCACTAGGGATGATGAACAAGCCGCGTCTAAGGCTACACTAGGACCACGAAAATTATATGTATAAGACAAGCGGTTGGCAGCTATACAATGAGAGTTGCCAGTACTGGAGTAAACATTTGAACTGCTGAGATTTTGTAATTGAATCCAGGAGTAATCATAACTGTTGATACCAATGAACACTCCAGTATTGCTACCAGACAAGGTATTTGGTGCGATTCCAGCATTTTCCATCGTTTCCCAGCTAACCTCTAAAAGAAACCGTTGCTGGGGATCCATAGTCTTAGCTTCACGTGGGGAAATTCTGAAGAAATCGGGGTCAAAGTTGTCTACTTGTTGTATGAAAGCGCCTTTGTAAACCCCCTTTTCTCTTAACTTATCCAGGTCTAAATTGTTATCAACATTAATATTCCAACGCTCCGGTGGCACTTCAGAGATTGAATGTGAACCTTCCCTTAACAAACACCACAAAGCTTCAGGATTTTCAGCACCGGGAAAACGGCATCCTATACCAATGATTGCTATGGCTTCCATAATACAAATATTTAAACTATTAAAGATCTGACTCTGAATCTTTAGATATCAGGATAAGTTTTTGTAGACTGGCTTTGTGAAGTATGCAATCTTTTATTCTCAGTTGCGTTTCTCTGCAACCAATAATGTTGCCTTTGAAAAGGATAAGTGGGCAGTTGTAGAGGGCGACGAGGGTAATCTCGATCAAAACCAGACCAATCTACTGACACACCACGCACATATAATTGTGCTAAACTCTCCAGCATAGTTTGCCAATCCTCCAGTTCTGGATGTAGACTAGGCAACCAAGCACCTACTGATTCTGGTAAGCATTGCCGACCCATCGCCAACATAGTCGGTTTCGGACTAATTTCTAAAAATAACTCATGCCCTTGCTGATATAAAGTCTGTACACCAGCTGCAAATTGCATATGCTGATGCATATATCGATACCAGTATTCTGGGGTTGCTATTTCATCTGTAGCCAACTGTCCAGTGACATTAGCAATCAATTTTATCTGTGGAGGTGAGTAAGTGACACTACTGATTACTTGTGCAAATGCTGCCAGCCTTGGCTCTATTAACGGAGAGTGGAAAGTTTGAGAAATAGGTAATTCTATAGTATTGGCTCCTTCTAACTCTGGGACTACTGCAACATTGTTTAGAAGATGAGGCTCGCCAGAAATTCCAATACCTTGGAGACCATTAATGGTGCTGATCGTTGCTTGTTGAGTGTAGGACTGAATGACTGCTCTTCCCTTGGCTTCATTTGACATTATCGTTATCATTTCACATTCTAGGTTTAGAGCCTGCATTAAACGTCCTCGTTCTACAATCAGCTTTAACCCATCTTCTAAACTAAATACTCCTGCTACACAAGCAGCAACATACTCTCCCACATCATAACCCATCACTGCACTTGGTTCTATTCCCCAAGATTTCCATAACTGGAAAAGAGCATATTCTAAAGCAAATAAAGCTGGTTGAGCACATGCTGTTTCATCCAAGGCAGAATTTAACCCTGGCTGAGGGTATAAAACTTCAATTAGAGGCTTATCTAAATAAGGAAGTAAAATTTCACTACAGTATTCAAGACTTTGGCGAAAAGTGGGTTGGGTATCATACAGTTGGCGTCCCATACCAACATACTGGGAACCCTGACCAGTAAAGAGATAGGCTATCTTAGGTCGCTTTCGACTAGACAGCTGTCTTTTGACTATTCTGGAAGTCTCTTTAGCAGAGATAAAAGCCTGTAAATGCTTGCATAGTTCTGAGGTAGATTCAGCAACAATTGCTAGGCGATGGCCAAAATGCGATCGCCCAGTATTCGCAGTGAAGCAAACAGATGCTAATGATATACTTGGATGAAACGTTAAGAAATTAGCATAATTTTGTGCCAGTTCGAGCAAGGCTTTCTCACTTCTTGCCGAAATAGTGAGTATGTGCAGGGGACGTTCAATCTCACTATCTGTCGTAATAGGTACCGCAGCTGCTTCTTCCAAAATTACATGACAATTGGAGCCACCAAAGCTAAATGAACTTACTCCGGCAAAACAACTTTTTGTAGCAGCAGACCAAGGTTGGGATTCAGTAGGAATGAAAAACGGAGTTCCTTCCAGAGAAATATACGGATTCAGCTGCTTCAAGTGCAGGTGAGGCGGAATTTCTCTATGTTGTAGTGAGAGTATCACCTTAATCATACTAGCAATACCAGCAGCTGCTTCCAGATGACCAATATTAGTTTTAACCGACCCAATCCAACAAGGTTGCTTTTGTGAGCGGCCTTGCATTAATACTGTTTTCAAAGATTTAATTTCAATAAGGTCTCCTAAAGAAGTGCCAGTACCATGAGCCTCCACATAACTAATTTCATCTGGTCGCAAGCAAGCATTTTTTAGGGCTTGACAGATGACAGCTTGTTGTGCAGAGCCATTGGGTGCCGTAAGACCGTTGCTCAAACCATTTTGATTAACTGCTGAACCTCTAATGATTGCCAGAATATTGTCTCCATCCTTATAAGCATCACAAAGGCGCTTTAGAATGACTACACCACAGCCTTCTCCCCGAACATACCCATCAGCACTAGCATCAAAGGTCTTACACCGACCATCAGCAGCCATCATGCGAGCTTGAGAGAAAGTGATAGTCGGCTCTGGAGTCAGCATTAAGTTAACCCCTGCAACTATGCATAAATTAGACTCCCCATTCTGCAAGCTTTGACGAGCGAAATGGACTGCAACTAAGGAAGAAGAACAAGCAGTGTCTACTACTATACTAGGTCCCCGTAAAGCCAATGTATAGGACAAGCGGTTAGCAGCCATGGAAGCAGCAGTACCCGTACCGCTATATGCATCTATTCCGTAGTAATCTCTATATAGAAGCCTATGGTAGTCACCATTGCTAATACCAACAAACACTCCGGTTTGAGTATGAGCTAACTTTTCCGGCACTATTGCGGCATTTTCTAGAGCTTCCCAAGCTACCTCTAACAACAGTCTTTGCTGTGGGTCTATTTGTTCAGCCTCACGAGGAGAAATTCCAAAGAAGCTAGGATCGAACCTATCCACTTGTTGTAGAAAACCTCCCCAGCGGGTATTCATTTTCCCTGGTGTAACTGGCTTTGCATCATAAAAGGCTTCAATATCCCATCGGTCTTTTGGAACCTCAGTGATAGCATCCACTCCATTGTGCAAGAGCTGCCAGAATAATTCCGGGTTGTTAGCACTGGGAAAACGACAGCCAAGACCGATAACTGCTACATATTCCACTTCTATGCTCCTACCTTGAGATATTTGCCTATGTTGCTAGTTCATTACTTACGGGGGTTATTGAGCCTCTGCATTGTAATACATGAAACATTCATTGTTCCTGAATGGAAACCAATAATAGAAAGGCTCAAATATTTTTCATATCTGGCAACTATTTCCTCTCCGACTAGATAGACTGCTTTAGAACGGTTTGCCTTTAGCCTTTTGAGCCAAGTTTTCAGCGTGCGTACGTAGTGTTTACGGTAATTGCGAAATGCTACAACTTCAAAAAGTTTATCAGTTGCCTGAAAAATTTCTGACTGGCGAGCTAGATCTGATTCTGGAAAAACTTGTTCAGCAAAAAACTGACTAAAGTCCTCTTTTTGAGAATTCTCATAGACATTAGTTTGGAGTGATATCCAACCTCCAGGCTTCAACCAGTCATGGCAACGCAAAAAAAACGTACGATAGCCTGCTACTTTTTCTTCTGGAGAAAGTTCCAACTTAGCAAAGTGTTCAAAAACCTCCAATGAAATAATCCCGTCATAATGTGTCTTTGGAGAGTGTTCTGTCCAACTTTCTAAATGTACTTCTATTTTTGGATGTTCCCAAGCTAAAATGCATTCTGCATGAGCCTTATTTAAAGTAATCCCCACAGCAGTTTCAACACCATGAACGTCTACAAGACGTCTCAACAGTGAACCCCAACCACACCCTATATCCAACACTCGCTTAGCGCCTTTGACTCTTGCCTGTTCAATATGAAAATCAAGTTTTCGCATCTGTGCAGTTTCGAGGGCATCAAATCCTTCATTTTCCTCCCAAAATGCACTTGAATAAGTACGTGTTGGATCGAGCCAGAGAGAGAAAAATTCGTTACTAACGTCGTAATGATGGCGAAGTGCCTCTGATGAAGCACCGGGATTAGGAATTTTGACAGTGTTCGTAGCCATGTTTTTGTTTTGACAATCTAATCTGTTTCAACAAACCTATAACTTTGAAAAATCTTAAACAAATCTGCAATTAAAAATAACAGAGTTGTCACATTATTTACAGCAGTTTTCTGTTAAAATAAGCAAAAATATCCCTAGTAAAATTTTCTTTGAGTCATTTATCCTTGAAACTCTAAACCCTTGTTCTAATAAAACTCTAGACAAATTACTAGCTATATTTTTGAGACAGTAATCACTCAATCATTTTTGGACACTGTAATTGTCGCGACGCTCATTTTAATTGTCTGTTATTTGACACCCCACCTACTAATAAGCCGCTTTTGATAGCGACTTGATATCGTATCAAGTCTTTCTAATTACCTATAACTTCTTTGCATCATGATGTTAGTCCTAATTACGGGTATTCAAGCAAACACATTATTTATTGTTTGATTACTCTTTCAAAATAGGGCTTACACACTTAACTGTAAGTTTCTGATCCCTCTTTCAAGAAACAGAAATGTTTCTTTACATCCATTGGGAATGCGATCGCTTTCCTCGGACACTTTTATGACTACAAGGAGAGAAAAATATTATTTCTAGCCTGAGCCTCAGATATCATCACAAATGTAGGCGATCGCATTCCGACTTTATCATTTACATCCCTTTGTTGAAAAGAGACATAAAAATAGAGGTTTCAGATTATTCTCTGCCGAAGGTAACAAAAGAGGGCTGATCCCTCTTTTGTTACTACGAGGAGATAAAAATACAGCCCCAACTCTGAATACTAAACAAAATAATGAATTGTGCGATCGCATCCCAACGCAAGTCATTTAAATCTCTTTGTTGAAAAAAGACGTAAAAATAGGGGTTTGAGATTATTCTCTGCCGAAGGTAACAAAAGAGGGATGAGCTAAATGCTGTGATAGAGCCTCAATATTGGGGTAATCATAGATGAGAGTAGGATCAAGCTCATATCCCAGCCAATCCTCTAGGTCACCAATCAAGCCTACTGCTGCCGAAGAATCTAAACCGTAACGTTCAAAGGCAGTTTTGACATCTACCTGATCCGGTTCTATTCCCATCTGTTGTGCTAGATGGATGATTAACCAAGTTTGAATCTCTGCTAATGTGGGCAGAGCTTTGTGAACCTCTTTAGAATCGATATTGTTATTTACTACTTCTGTAGCAATCTGAGTAAATTGAGCATTTTGAATTTCCATTGTTTAGCTCTCTATAGTTCTAATAAGTATGTACGCTTCGTTTGATATTTGCTGATAGTCTACTTAAATACCCTTTTGGACTCTATCATTCCTACCGTAGGAGCTTTAACAAAGTAGACTAATCCAAGCTTTTCAAGAGCGTTAACGACCCAGTAACCTGGATCTAATTGCCACCAGCTTAGTCCAAATTTTGCAGAATTAGGGAAGGCATGATGGTTATTATGCCAAGCTTCTCCTAGAGTAGGTATTGCTAGCCAAGAATTATTTGTACTTTGCTCACGAGTATCAAAGGAACGATTACCATAGAGGTGAGTGATTGAGTTAATACTAAGCCCAAAAACATATGAGAGGAAAAGACGAACACAGCCCCCCCAAATAAATCCAGAAATGAAACCTATACTTGTCCCTTTTATCATTCCTCCTAGAATGGTAGGAAGAGCATAACTCAAGAAGAACCAAAAGTAGTAAAGCCGATTGATCTTTAGAATCACAGGATCGTGAAGCAGGTCTTTGGCAAAAAAGAAAGTGTTGGTGAGTTCATGAGTAAATGTCCAGCCAACATAAGAATGCCACAGCCCTGAAATTTTACCTAGCGTTTTATCTCCATTGAAATAGGGTGAATGAGGATCACCTGGTTGATCACTGTACTGGTGATGTCGTCGATGATTACTTACCCAATAAATCAGAGGACCTTGACAAGCCATAGATCCAAGTATGGCAAGGATGACTCTGACAGTAGTATTGGTCTGGAAAGCAGAGTGGGCAAAATACCTATGAAAACCTACAGTAATTCCAATAACGGTCAAGACATACATACTTGACAACAACCCTATCTCTACTAAACCAACACTTAAGTAGGGAACCATTGCAACTGCAACTATTGAACCTAATAAAGGGACTAAGATTATAGCCAAAGCATGAAGCTTTTGTGGAATTTTCAGGCGATCACTCTTAATTGTTATTTTCTGCCTCTTGGGTGAGTCCACAAGGAACTCCTCTGTTGCTATATCATTCGGCTGCATCGACATGAATTTTTTCTAATTACTTTTGACATTTCATAAACAAAGGTTGGACACTACTTTAATTTTTTTCTTCAGATGCAAGTGTGGTAAATTCCCTTTTTCAACAGCGGTAGTGTTACTTTAAGTAGCTAGCTACTTAAAGCAATTTTTAATAATAAACCGTATTGCTAAAGGACAAAGGAGTTTTGTATTTACATTTACAAATTCTGTCTGCCCAAACTAACTTCAGCTTGCTAGAGTCTATTAAATTACAAACGTCAGATCAATTCAATAAGTTGCTAAGCTGATGCAAGTTTTTAGTTTTCATTGCATACAGACAAGCTCTTCTTTACAGTCCCCACTTCCATCTTTTATCTTTAGCGATTTTAGGCTACTAGTTTAAACTAGTGCTTAATTTTGAGAATTGTTTAAAGGTCTTGATGTTGTTGCGAACAGCTTTATCAATTGATCCGCCCTCAGCCATTATATGCATTTCACGATTCGCAGGCCATAGGTAGTCGAGATGCTCGCAAAGTTGGCGCGCCTCTGATAACAAACGCTTATGAGATTGAGCTGATTGATGAAAACCTTCATGTTCATAGCAGAAACATTTCTCCACCCAATGAACTGCTTCTTCGTGAGACATAGCAAATATAGAACTTTTCAGCAGTCTATAGATGTCAATCATTCCCGAAATATCGTCTCCAAAAAAGCGATTTCTGACAACCCCAGAAAGTTGGCTCAAATTAATACGTTGAATCAAATAGACTGCTAAATTAATGAGAAATTTTTCGTATGCAGTTGGTTTTGGAAAAGTTTTCTGTATCTCTCGGGCAAGAAATAGAGAAGTTGAAGTATGGAAAGCTTCATCCAAAAAGTGATAGTAGGATAGAGCTGTTGGTATTGGCACAAAATTGTCTTGGTTGCTAATTTTTTTGAAATATGCAAACATGCTGTACTCTTGATTTTTGAGCAACATATTACCTATAAAGCGTACTGTATAGTATTGCGAAGCTAAAAAGGGTGAACTTCCCCAATTTAAGGCAAAGAATCTGACTAGATGAGAAGGTATTACTCCACGTCCATGAAAAAAGCCTCTAGTAGTTGCTGAAGTAAACTTTCTGGTTTCTTCTAACTTTCTTAAATAGGGTGAATCATATCTTTGTTTGCCAGTCAGCATCATTTTAGTTATGAAGCGTAGAGCATAGTATTGGTAATTAGAAAGCTGCAAATCTATTTGATGATACTCTGAAAGCTTCGTTCCTATGGGAGTACTAAATGCTTGATTATCTAGCAAAGCTTTTATTGTCTGGTAATTAACTTTGAAAAAAGCGTGAATATGGACACGTTCTTGAGCAGATTCATGCTCTAACTGGCGTGAAATGATTTCATAATCGCTACCTATATTAGAGAAACAATCGGCTGTGATTTGGTTATAATCAATTGTCTCTATTTCACTATAGGCAGCATAGTTGTACTGTGAGACCCAAAATAGGTGATTAAGAGCTATCTTTTGCGTAGATGAAGCTACATCGTATAAGGGCGTTCCATAAAGAATTGACTGTTCCGGCTCCGTCCAATAATGATTGCTGTTATTACTATAATGGAAATTCCGGTCTAGCTCTTTAATTTTCTCTGTATAGTCAGACTCTAGGTTATTCCGGTAGTTATTCTCAACAATTTTGAAAATTTTCTTTCCATCCTTCTGAGATTGTTTGGAATGTTGTGTCGCTGTATCTAGATTGTTAATAGTAGTTTGTTTCATGGT
This sequence comes from Pelatocladus sp., assembly GCF_059505505.1. NCBI lineage: Bacteria > Bacillati > Cyanobacteriota > Cyanophyceae > Nostocales > Hapalosiphonaceae > Pelatocladus > Pelatocladus sp. The sequence continues at coordinate 29,367 of NZ_JCACKS010000231.1, forward strand.
ATCTTCCTCAAATGATTAAAGATATATTTTTCTTTGCTATCATCAAGAATATTGTTCATATTCTTAGAGATAACTCTTCAGCAATATACATACAAGTGAAGTATATATATTATGAATAATCAAAGTTAAAACGATAGACTGACTGAGCGAAAAACACCAGTAATTGTACAATCAATATATTTAAGAATGATTAGGTGATTGAAAAATTAGATGGTTCTTAACGTCTCAATTGGATTTCTCAGTAAATGGTAAAAACTCTCTGATTACAAGTTATTCCAAAATAAAAAGATAATCTAGTATCTATTTTATTTTATTGGATTTTTATAACTTTCCTCTTTCTTTCCTATTTTAGATTAACTAATAATATAAATCAAGGTAAAGCTCAAATTTTAGATATTTAAGTATCTAATCGATAATATCGATAGTAGGAGAAAAAATAGGATGAGAACCAAATTGGTTTCTTTTGACTGCTTGTCCCGTAGTAATATAATACTCATAACCTTTCAAAACAGAATCTAAGTAATTCTCAAGTGAGCGACGAATAAAATGTAAATAACCTGAGCGAGAACTTTCTAAAGTTGTTGGAAGAGTATTTATTATGATTGAAATATTTAGTAAACTTTCATAATTTTCTTTTATACTGCTAATACGAAATATCACATTTACTTGAACATTTATGCTTTGAATGGTAAGATCCAAGTCATAACCAACACCCTCAATCCATTTTGTGAAATATCGAGTAGCAACTTTCCCACTATAAAAATACACAGTATCTTCAGAGCCAATACCTGGCCATTTTTCCACAGAATTTTTTTCACAAAAAGGATGGCAATAGCTCAAATTACCAGGTTTAGAAATTGCCTCCCAGACTTTTTCTGTAGGTGCACTAATCTGTCTGCTTAATGAAATGTTTATCATTGTCTGTGGCGTCGATATACTTTCAATATTAATAATTTCGGTCATTTGACTCACCTTGGCTGAAATTAACTGATATAAGTGAAAACTTAACTTGCACTTCTTAGATTACACATAAAATTAAGTAGTGACATTCGTCTTATCAGTAGATAGTTGCAGTAACATAAATTCGACATTAGACTTGAGACGCAAAAACTCAGTTTTGCCCTGAGGATTCTCACTCCAATCCTTTACAACATTTAAACTTCCAGTAAGAAATCTTGTTCGACAAGCATGGCGCTGAATCTTACCGCTGGAAGTTTTGGGAATACTTCCAGGCTTCACTAATACCATGGCATAAACCTGTAGATCATGTTGTTCTACGACAGCCTGACAGATATTACCAACTACCTCATTTACATTTAACTTATTTAAGTAACTTCGCTCTATTTCATGAACAATTACTAGTCGCTCTGAACCCTTTATATCTACAGAAAATGCTGCTCCATTATTAGGTCGTAATGCTAAATGGCTCTTTTCTACAGTCAGTTCAATATCCTGGGGATAATAGTTGCGTCCTCGAATAATAATCACATCTTTGATCCGTCCTGTGACGAACAACTCACCATTATCTAAAAATCCTAAATCTCCAGTACGTAAAAACGGTCCCCTATCTCCTAAGTAAGCATGAAAATTTTGTTCTGTCTCTAAAGTTTTATTCCAATAGCCCTGAGCCACACCCAGACCAGATACCCAAATCTCTCCCACTTGGTTAGGTTTACATTGAGTTAATAATTCAGGGTCAACGATCACAACTTGATTAGACCATGTTTGACCGCAACCTACTATTTTCTGGACACCTTCTTGTCCTGGGACACCTGGTACTACTTGATTCTGCTCTAGAGCTGATTCGTTAACATGGTAAACAACAGGTGATCCTGCTTTCAATCCTCCAGATATCAATAAAGTCGCTTCCGCCATCCCATAACAGGGGTAAAATGTTTCTTTACGAAAACCATAAGGTTTAAAAGTTGTGACAAACTGCTCCAACGTTTCACTACGGATAGTTTCGGCTCCGTTAAAAGCCACCTCCCAACTACTTAAGTCAAGATTCTCTCGCTGTTCTAGAGTAATTTTTCGTATACATAGTTCATAAGCAAAATTGGGTCCGCCACTGGTAGTAGCCTTGTAATCAGAAATTGCCTGTAACCAGTTAAGAGGTTTCCGAAGAAATTCTAATGGTGACATCAGTGTCACCGGAAATCCGCAGTACAAAGGTTGCAAAACTCCACCTATCAATCCCATATCGTGATAAGGTGGTAGCCAGATTACTCCTTGACTAGTAGAGCTGTGATCGAAACACTTACGAATTAAAGCCGAGTTGTACAAAAGATTGCCGTGACTCACCATGACACCCTTGGGTGTGGCTGTAGATCCCGATGTGTATTGAAGAAAAGCCAGACTATTGCTGCATAATTCTGGTCGTTTCCATGTTTGCGCCAAATCATTGTCTAAATTATCTGTGGCTAGCCAATACAACTCGGTTAATTCTGGATTTTGAGTAAAGTGAACCTCTATAGTGCGTAACAGTGATCCAACTGTGAGCACTACTGTAGGCTGGGCATCTGCCATAATTGCCTGTAGCCTAGACATATTTTGATTACGCCGAGGTGGATAAGCAGGAACAGCCACTACCTTTGCATACAGACATCCAAAGAAGGCAGCAATAAACTCTAAACCTGATGGGTATATCAGCAAGGCACGTGAGCCAATCGCAACAATACTTTGAAGTTTAGCTGCAATTGCTCGCGCCTGTTGGTCTAACTCTTTGTAAGTCAAATTTTTTGCTTCTATTTTTCCAGGCTGTATGAAAGTATAGGCTATTTGATTAGGCTGGTATGAGACTCTTTGAAGCAGGATATCAACCAAAGTAGCAAGGTTTGAAATAGTTTTTTGGTTTTCCATTAGACTCATTCACAAATAAAAAATACTTAGCGAGTTCAGGTTTTGGTGGCTATAGTCACTTCTTCCACCAACATAAAGTTTATATATACTTTAATCACTGAGTTTAAAACTAAGACTACTTATTTAGCTTTAAAAACTAATCTTTGAATATATCTTTAGTTATCTTCCAATATCTCAGGTCCTCTCTCCCACTACAAATAATTTCTTGGATATAATAAACTTGCTCTTTGCCATTAGCAAATATGCGGTCAAATGTATACCACTCCGTATTTTTCTCTTTTTCTGCTTCTGCCCAAGCTTGATGATTACTCCGCACTGCTAATACGTACTTTAACTCACACTCATCTAAAACTTTGCGAAAAGTTTTACTTTCGCCATATAAGCAGTCTGCTAATACTACCTCAAATTTAAATCCGATTTCTCTTAATTCCTGAATAATTTCTCCTGCTAATTCTGGTTTTGTTTTATATATATCTCCTTCAGTGAGTGTTGTTTTTGGTTTAAAGATTTTAAAAGTTAGCGGAAAAACTATTGTTCCTAATACTCCATAAGCATTTACTGATACTAAACCATTTTCTACTTTTCCTAAGTTACCAATGTATTGTCTCGATACATAATCAGTGCTGTTCCCTTTCTTCTTATCTACAGTTTCATCTATTAATAAGATAAATGTTTCTCCCTTCAACATTGATAATGTTAGAGACAATCTCCTCTCTACCAAACCCTTAATTTCCCAAGACGATTCAGTTAGAAAATGATGTAAACTCTGTTCATTCTTTAATCCTACTACCTTCGCTATCTCTGGCAGGGACTTTCTTTTGATTTGAGATATCATTCCCACATGCAAATATTTAAAACTTTCAAAACTTCTCACTTCTGGAAATATATTTTCAATATGCCGCACAGTAATCATCCACGAACTGGACTGTCCTGGCTGCTTCTCTGGGCGCTATCATCGCTCTCTCTACAACCAAGTAATTTGGGTTCTTGCGTTGGTTTTATGGTAGAGCATTAAAACCGCAGTTTTATAGAAAGGCTCAAAAACTTAAAACCCAGTCACAGCAATAAATATAGCCTATCTTTAGGTTTTCTTTATTATTCTGTTCCATAAAATGAACCGAAGAACCGTAATTTGTTTTTTATTATACTTTACCCAGAGTGATGAAAGAGCGTTAATTAAGATACTGATTGTAGATGTAGCTTAGATTCAATGTAATGAGAGTTTATCTCTATAACTATATAAAATCCAATCTTTATACTCAATTTGAAGAGCTTTAAATCCGATATAAAGAAGGACTTTAGGGAAAAATAATCTTGTGGATGCTTGGTTTTGTGTCATAATAAAATAACTCTTTGAGTTCACGAGTAACTTGGACAATGAGAGCGCTGTCGCTGGCTCTTGGACGGGTTTGCGGCAGCTTTAAAAATGTGTTTCAAGAAAGTTAAAGGTTCGAGAATAAAAGAAAAGCTGAGAAACAACTTATAATAGACATCTTTGATAACCATCAAAGGTTAAATATGACTAGCTTTTCAGGAGTAAATGGAATCATTGTGTATTAGCTAATCTATAAGTTCAAATACAAGTCTAAGCATAAGTCTTGGATGTGAAGTAAAATTGATAAAAATAGCTCAAATTCTGTATCAATTTTGACATATGAACCTATCATAAAGGCGAAACGTTTCTAAACTCTAATCACCGAGAATATAATGCAAACAATGTTATGAGATTTGGTTTCATAGATGTTTTCAAAGATTGATACTTAGATCCTTCTAGTATATAAAACAAGAGTGAATTACTGAGAGTATCAGATACAGTGTTTTTCAGGTGAATGAAGTACACAGGTAGAGATATAAGTAAGCCTTTACGCCCTTAAGAGAATCTGTACCTCACCAAGTTGCAACTACTGTAAATATATACTCCTATACTTTTAACTGTTTGACAATACTTTGAAGCCGTTATCTAAATTTTTAAGTAATCTATTTAGCTACCAATAAATAACTATTCAGGATTTCTTTGACAAATAGAACTGTGAATTTGCTGAAATGCTATTATTTTTTAATACATTGTAAGAAAACATACTTTTAATTTTTGCATTCAAATCTATGTATTGCTGAGTTTATAGAAATTTAAAAGAACTCAAGAGATCAGGGGATCATTCACAATTTATACTAATATCTCTATGTATTAATTAAAGTTTTATAAATTTTTAGAGTAGTAGAATTATCTCTAAACTGCTCACTAAAGACAAAAGTATAATTAAAAATCTAAAATTTTCTTTATCCAGCAAGAGATACAAATAATTTGAAGAAAAGGGTATCAAATAATTTAATTAGCAAATAAATTCTTAATATAATGTAAGTATTGTAATATCTGATATCAATTATATGGCTTAAGTATTGACAGAAAAGTAAAAACAGGGGTACATTTTTCAGTAGTTAAAAATGAATAAGTAAATAATCATACTGTAAAGAGTATGTCACTTAATAAAACCTAAAATAAGCTCAATATCCTATACTGCATAGTTTCGTTTTAGTGACTAAAGCCGTGACAGACTTTCATCAATTTTTTAGCTGATTTGGCGACAGATCTATTGTTTTGTTGTTACCTATTCTTGATTCCCTGTTTTCAAAGATGAACTTAATTTTGCTCAACGATTTACATGGGTAAGTAATTGTACACAACAATTAAACCATTGTTTTAACAGGCTTTTGAACTTATACAAGTATATTTGCAAGGCTAACTTCTGTGTAAATGTGGCTCCTCAACTGCTCCCAATGATATGAGTGTCACTTTCTGTGCTTCTGTCAAACCTTTAACTCCCTGGATATTCATTCCCTCATAGAGTTGATCTGCTTTGAGGGTTTTAAGGTACTCCTTTTTTTCCAGATTCCATAACTTAATAGTTTCATCTGCTGCTCCTGCACTGGCTAGTGTTTGACCGTCTGGGCTAAAGGCGATCGCCATCACCCATTTTTTATGTCCTTGAAGGGTTAGTAATCTTGTGCCTGTCGTAACATTCCAAAGTTTAACCGTACAATCAGTACAAGTAGTTGCCAAGGTCTTACCATCTGGACTAAAGGTGATTGCCAAAATCCAATTTTGGTGTTCTTGGAGTATATGAAGACATTTACCTGTGGTTGTATTCCACAGTCTGACAGTACCATCTACACTACCAGTGGCGATAGTTTGTCCATCTGGACTAAAGTCAACACACCAAGCCCAACCACTGTGTCCTTGTAGAGTTTGACAGTACTGTCCAATAGTTGTATCCCACAACTTTACGGTTTTATGAAAGGAACCAACCGCTAATTTTTTCCCATCTTGGCTCAAAGCAATAGACTGAACCACATGCTCTGAGAGTGTTTTCAATATCTGACCTGTTGTTATATTCCAAAATCGAATAGTTCCATCATGGCTACCACTGATTAATGTATAGCCATCTGGACTAAAAGAAGTTTTCGATACTGTTGCTGCGTGTCCCCACAGGACTTGGAAGCAGTAACCATGTGAAACATCCCACAGTCTGATAGTTTTATCGGCACTACTGCTTGCTAGAATGCGACCATTGGGACTAAAAGCAACAGAAGTGACTAAATCCGTATGTCCTCGAAAGGTTTGACACTTCCCTTGATGCAAGTCCCAAAGTCTTACCATCCTGTCTTCACTGCCAGTAGCCAGCATTTGCCCATCTGGACTGAATGTAATAGACGAAAACCAGTTCAACCGCCCTTTAAAGGTGCGGATACAGCTACCACTGGTAACATCCCATAGCTTTAAAGTCTGGTCATCGCTACCACTTGCCAGTATGTTTCCTAAAGGGTTAATAGCAATCGTATACACCGAATTTTTATGTCCAAACAGCGTCCGGACACACTGCCTTAAACTGAGATCCCAAAGTCGGATGGTACGGTCTAGGCTGCTGCTGGCAAGCATGTTTCCTTCACCAACAAAAACAACAGAAAAAACAGCATTTGTATGTCCTGTCAATATGCCAATGCATTCCCCACTGTTCACATCCCATAGTCTCACCGTTTTATCTAGACCGCAGCTAGCTAGTCTAGCACCATCAGGACTAAATGCTACAGATCTAATACAATCTGTATGTCCTAATAGCGTTGCAATGCAGTGACCTGTAGTTATATCCCACAGTTTCACTGTAAAGTCATCACCGCCGCTAGCAAAAATTCTGCTATTGGGACTCAGAGCAATCGCCCAAATGGCATCGTTATGTCCCTGGAAAATGCGACAGCACTTATCAGTGTTGAGATCCCACAGGCGGATTGTATGGTCAGCATTACCGCTAATTAGCAGATCACTATTGACGAAGCAAACAGCATGAACACCTCCCATATGACCAGACAACGTTTTAATACACTCTCCAGTAGCAACACTCCACAATAGAATGATCTGGTCTTCACCGCTACTAGCAAGGATGTCTCCCCCCGGATTAAACGCTAAAGACCAAAGAAATCGCATTTGCCCCTGACAAGTCAAAAGTTGTTGACCTGTGTTTGCATTCCATAAGTAAATTTCGTAATTAGAATGACCTGAAGCTAAAAGCTTGCCATTGGGGCTAAAAACAACGGACATTGTTGGGGCAAAGATGTTGGCAAACACTGAGTTCTTCAAGTCTGCACCAGCAAAATTAACTTGCTGTAAAGGAGTATCTTGTAGATAAGCCTGTCTAATTGTTAGATTGGAGAGGTTGTAACCTGTTAAGTCAGTTTGGAGACAAATAAGGAGGTTGAGGATGTTGCCACCAATATACCCCGGTTGATTTGGAGCTTGAACTTGCAAAGTAGACAGCATTCGCCTGAGACAGTCTTTGATTGCTTTTTGGGTTCCCAAGGTTCTTAACAATTCATTAATTATAGGCTGGAGAATCAGTTGAGCTTGAGCAGTCCTGACATAATCCTTTGCATCTGCCTTAATCAAGGCGTGTGTGTTGAAGAGGTATTTTGATGTTTGGGCTGGGGAAGGTGGAGCTTCTTCTGGGGATAAGAAGTAATCAATATAGGGTTTTGTTCCCATTTCCCTGACAATTTCCGCACAAATTTGCTCAATCAGACAATAAATCACATACTCCATAACTACAGGTTGGAGAGTGAATCGAGTAGGTGTCTCACCTGAGCTAGTTTCAATCAGACAACGTCTTACCAAAGACTCTAACGCCTCCAATAATTTCGCTGTAGATAAAGACAAAACCAGATCCAACTGTAAATCTGCTATGGATACTGGCTCCCGATTAATTGCTAACCAGTACATCAAATCTCTCTCTAATGCAGACAAACGTTTAAACTGCTGCTCTAAGAGGTTGCGAATGTCACCAAAAACTTTAGTATCTTGGGCAAGAAATTCAGCAATATCGCAGTTAAACAAGTCTTGAATAGTGGTTGCAATCATCTTCAAAGCCAAAGGATTGCCGTCATAGCGTTGTATCAGTGTTTGCCAATCCGCTTCTGAACCACGAAAACAATTTTGAGTTCTAAAGATTTCTAAGGCATCACTGATATTCAAGCCCTTCAAATGCAATGACTGAACATAGAGTGAGCTAGTTTCAAGAAAGGCAATTTCTTGAGGCTTTTCTCTAGAAGTCAGTACGAGCGTACTTTGATGAACTGTTTCTCCCACTTGCTTAAGTAGTTGGCCGTAAGCTTGATAATCCTCTTGGTAGTGTCCAGTTCGCTCACCGCTTATAAAAATTGACTCAGCATTGTCTAATAACAAAAGACAACGGTGTTTCCGTAAATACGTCATCAACTGCGAAATGCTATCACTGACTCTTTCTGGCAGACTGATTGCCTGACCTTGAGAAAAGAACTGGAGCAGGTTAGCCAGCAGTTCTTTGACGGGTGGATTGTTACGGAGTGATTGCCATATCACATACTCAAAGTGATCTTGAACAAGGTTGACTAGTTTTACAGCTAAAGAGGTCTTGCCAATTCCTCCCATACCCAGTATTGTAAGCAGACGACAGCGGTCTTGTAGCGTCCAATACTGTAATTTGGCAAGCTCTTCGCTACGTCCTTGGAAGAAAGAAACATCGATAACTTCGCCCCAGTCTATTTGATTGTAGATTGTGGATTGTGGATTTTGAATTTCTCCCTGATTTACCCTGACCAAATATTTTGTGTAGTCACTCAAAGTCAGTTGTAAACCAAAGGTTCTAAAGCAGCGTTGTAATGTGCGTTTATCTAAGCCAATATTACCTTTTAACACTTTGGAGATAGTTTTGGGGTCGAGCCCGATGCGATCACTCAAATCTTCTAGGGTATAGCGGACTCCATTGTTCTGTAAAATTTCTGTTTCACGAATCTTGGTTAACAGACGCTCTAATCCCACAGAAGTGAGAACAATACCACGTTGGCGTTTTTGCTTTTCTTGGATCATCATACTTTTAATTGACAAAAACGACATTTGCTTAGTGTCGTTATAAAAGCTGTTTTATCCCTTAATCTAGCGTACGTGCTTAATTTCCTGTTTAACTTCCTGCTTAAGTTACCTATTTTCCCTGGTTTAAGATTATCACAAAGGCGATAGTGCCATTAGGAAAGCTTAGGGAAATTCTTAGCTATGGCAAAAATTGAAACTAAAACTGAACCGATGGTGATCAACTTTGGTCCCCATCATCCTGCCATGCATGGGTGCTTCCGACTGATTGTCACTTTAGACGGAGAAGATGTGATCGACTGTGAACCCGTCCTTGGCTATCTACATCGGGGCATGGAAAAAATTGCCGAGAACCGCACCAATATTCAGTATGTCCCTTACGTGAGTCGTTGGGACTACTATGGCGGAATGTTTAATGAAGCAGTCACTGTCAATGCTGTAGAGAAACTGGCAAATATTGAAATTCCTGAACGTGCCAGCTATATTCGGGTCATCATGCTAGAGCTAACCCGGATTAATAATCATTTGCTATGGTTGGGACCCTTCATATCTGATATTGGTGCACACGCCCTCTTCTTTTACACCTTGCGTGAACGCGAAATGATTTTAGACCTGTTTGAAGCTGCTACTGGCTACCGCATGGTCAACAACAATTATTTTCGTATTGGGGGTGTTGCTGTTGACCTTCCCTATGGATGGGTGGATAAGTGCGAAGATTTTTGTAATTACTTTCTACCTAAAGTTGACGAGTACGAAAAATTGATTACTGATAACCCCATTTTCCGCCGTCGAGTCGAAGGAATAGGCACACTCAGCCGCGAAGAAGCAATTAACTGGGGGATATCTGGCCCTATGCTTCGTGCTTCTGGAGTGAAGTGGGATTTGCGAAAAGTTGATCACTACGAATGTTACGACAATTTTGATTGGGAGGTACAGTGGGATACAGCAGGAGATTGCCTTGCTCGTTATTTAGTGCGGATGCGAGAAATGCGGGAATCAGCCAAGATTATCAAACAGGCACTTAAAGGATTACCTGGTGGTTCTTACGAGAATCTAGAAGCTAAACGTATGACATCAGATCGCAAATCAGAATGGAACGAGTTTAATTACCAATTTATTGCTAAGAAGGTTGCACCAACTTTCAAGATTCCTAAAGGCGAAGTTTATGCACGGGTCGAGTCAGGCAGAGGAGAACTCGGAGTTTATCTAGTTGGCGATGACAACGTTTTTCCTTGGCGATGGAAGATTCGCCCAGCAGATTTCAACAATCTCCAAGTTCTACCCCAATTAATACGTGGACGAAAAGTAGCTGATATTTTTGTCATCCTGGGAAGTATTGACTTGGTCATGGGTTCTGTAGACCGTTGAACTAGCTATAATTTTTGTACTTAGAACCTGATTTTGTTTACCTAAAGCAGAAGTGATGATAAAGTATATTACATAACCTTTAACAGGGGGTTAGTAGTGTTAATTGCGTGAAATGATTGAAAAATTTCCCCACATGAGGTGGTTTTCGTCCCTGTTGTGGATGAAAAAACAAAGAGGGGGCATTGAATATAGATATTCTGAATAAGTGTCAAGATACTTGAGACTGCAACACTCTTCTGAGAAACAGAAGTATTTCTTGAATTATATTTTGCACTAGCTTCTTTATTGCAATCAAAGTCAGGTGGCAATGCAGAAATTCGCTCTAATCCTTATCTTTACGTTGTGGATATTGTACACCCTATGATTGTTGAGAATGGTGCAAGATATCAACTTACATCCATTGGGGAAGCGATCATTTTCCAAATGGATGTAAAGAAACATTTCTGTTTCTTAGAATCAAGCGCAATGGCGGCACACCATCCGCGATGAGTGAAAGAAACAGTAAACAGGCGACCTACTAGGTGTTTTGACATCTAAAACCAAGGTTTCACTAGACCTCTTGCAAAATTATTTTATGGTATAGTTAAGGGTTTTGTATCATGTA
>NZ_JCACKS010000232.1:0-40218 GCF_059505505.1 Pelatocladus sp.
AGGAATCACCATGTAATCTCTTGCGCTACATTTTGAAGTGCGGAATGTGGGTTTACTACTAACTGACACTGTTCCTTCATGCAAGTTAGCAATTCGCTTTACAACTGCTAGCCCTAAACCCGTGCCATTGTACTGACGATTGAGGCTGCTATCAAGCTGGATAAAAGGTTGAAACAGTTTGCCGATATCTTCAGGAGCAATGCCGATACCAGTGTCTGTCACACTGAAGCAGAGATGAACAGACGATGAAACAGACACAGAAAAACGATCTTCCTCTCCTCCCCTGTGTCCTCCGCTCCCCAATCCCCGTTGGGACCCACCATCCTCAATCCCCTGCACTTCTTCCACCCAAACTTCTAGCCTTACAGATCCTTTTTCCGGCGTGAATTTGATGGCATTGCTAAGTAAATTGATCAGTACTTGACGCAGACGGCGTTCATCCACCTGAATATTGCCAATGTTTTGAGAAATACTTGTGCTAAGACGAATATTCTTTTTCAGCGCCATCTGTTTGATAAAGGCGAGGCTGCTATTACACAGAGTTTTCACTGAAACGTCACTTAGTTGTAGTTCCAGTTTGCCAGACTCGATTTTAGACAAATCAAGAATATCGTTAATTAGTTCGAGCAGATGTTTGCCACTGCGTTCGATTGTGGCGATCGCTTTTGCCTGTCGTTCATTGCTCGAACCAAACACACCTTCGAGAAAACCTTCAGACATGCCCAGGATAGCATTAAGAGGCGTTCGCAGTTCGTGGCTCATGTTTGCAAGGAATTCATCTTTGAGGCGAGTAGCGCGTGCAAGTTCGGCGTTGATGTTGGTAAGCTGTTCATTTGTCTGCTTTAGTTGCTCCTCAGCTTGTTTGCGATCGCTCATATCACTCACTCGTACTAAATTCAAGGTACGTCCGGCTACAGTAATCGGCTTGGCTGCAATGTTGCCCCAAAAAATGTTGCCTTGCCGAGTCACATATTCTATTTCTCGGCTCCAAAAACCTTTTGACTGGAGTTCTGCTACAATAGCAGCCATTTCATCGGGAGAGAATTGATGGCGCTGGAGTATATGTCCTTCAATGCCAATCAGTTCTGCTTTGTCAGCTACACCAAACAGTTCCACCGCTCGCCGATTACAATCAAGAGTTAGCAGCGTTTGAGAATCGACTAAAAACAAAGCATCGGCAGATTCGTTGAAAATGGCCTCCCGTAAGTCCCTGTTTTGACTAAGTTCTTGTTCTGCCTGTTTACGTTTTGTAATGTCAATATGACAACCAATCATCCGGAGTGGATTACCATTTTGCTCCCATTCAATAACGCGACGTGAACAGATGACCCAAACTGTAGAACCGTCCTTATGCCGATATCTCACCTCGTTGTAACAGGGTATTTGACCACGACTTTTGATGTGTTGCTCAAAGCTTTCGAGAACCCCAGGTAAATCTTCTCTAAAAATCAGACTGTGCCAAGTCTCTGATGTATTAGGTAACTCGTGATCCTCATAGCCAAACATCTGCTTAAAGCTGGGGCTTAAGTATACCTGATTGCCTAGAATATTCCAGTTCCAGTAACCTGCGTGTGCTATTTCCAGGATATCTTCAAGAAGTTGTAGATCAATTTGCAACCTCTGTGCTTGTCGTAGCTTTTCCTCTGTCTGCTTGCGTTCTGCGAGTTCTGTCTGTAACTGCTCATAGGCACTAGCCTGCTGAATTGCGATCGATATTTGCACCCCAAGTTGATCTAATAAGTCCAATTCCACAGATTGCCATTGACGAGATGCACAACATTGGTGGACAACTAATAATCCCCATAACTGATCTGTTACCAAAATAGGCACTACTAAATTAGCTTTGACTTCAAATTGTTCAAGCAATTGTAAATGGCACTGAGTTAAGTTTGCTTGATAAATATCGTTGATTGCCCGTTTTTTTCCTTGCAGATAGTCACTTCCGGCTCCCTGTTGAAAGCAGGTATCTGCAATTTGTGTCCCCAGAGCAACTGTCCAACCCGGAAGAACTGACTCTGCAACAATAGTGCTGCTCGTATCTGGAGAAAATTTATACACAACTACCCGATCAGCCTTGAGAAAGTGGCGTACTTCTGTTGTGGTTGTACGCAGAATCTCTTCTAGCTTCAGTGTTTGACGAATCCGTAAAGCGATCGCACCAATTAGTTGTTGTTGTTCTCGACTTTTTTCTAGTTGTCGAGTCAGATGCATTTGTTCGACTGCATGATGAATTGCACGTTGTAGAACTTTAGCTGTGAGGTCATCTTTAATCAGATAATCCTGAGCATCATTTTTCATCGCGCTGACAGCAATCATTTCATCCCCTTGTCCTGTCAACATGATCACAGCACATTGGGTATTTTTCAGTCGTTCCCGAATTTGCTGAATAAACTTTAGCCCATCCCCATCAGGTAACAAAAAATCCAGCAAAATTACATCTGGGATCTCTTGCTGACACCATTGCATCGCTTGCGTTCCTGTCTCAAACTCCACAATACGATAGGTGTACAGGCTATCGCGTTTCAAAAAGCGACAACATGCTTTACGGTCATCAGCGCAATCATCAATCAGCAGGATGGTGAGAGAAGAGCAAGGAATCATGTCAAAAATACAAACGCGATCGCATTTCCAAAGAAATTGTATCTCTACAAATATGATGTTAAAAACATCATGGATGTTAAATAGCATTGAGGTTAATGAGTAATAAATAATAAAGTTTTTTAAATATTTTTTACAAAATGTTTGTGATAGATATTGAATCTTTAAAACACTATGGTCTGTTGCGATCGCACAATTGTTGATAAACCTAAAAAGTCATAACAAAACCGTCGAAAAAATCACAAAGCTGACTAAAATCAATCTAGCTAGCTGGGATTGAATATGGTATCAACTTCTACTCGCTTTTCGGATATTCAAAATCATTGGGCCCGTGCTTTTATTGAAGCTTTAGCACAGCGTAAAATTTTAAACGGATATCCCAATGGCACGTTTCGTCCCGATAACTCAGTCACTCGTGCGGAGTTTGCTGCCATCATTACCACAGTTTTTAACCAACCTGGCAAGCGGGAGTATGTTCCGTTTACTGATGTTCCCGCAAACCACTGGGCAGCAAATGCAATTCAAAAAGCTTACGAAATCGGATTTCTGTCTGGCTATCCTAATCGCATTTTCGGTCTCAATAATAGAATTGCTAAAGGTGATGTTTTAGTATCTTTAGTTGGTGGCTTAGGTCTGAGTAGTAATATTAAGCCTGATTTATTAGCAGTACTTCCCCTGATCTATAACGATGCGGCTAGTATTCAGGAATATGCCAAAAATGCAGTGGCGATCGCCACTCGTGCTGGTATAGTAGCTAATTTTCCTAACGTGAAAATACTGAATCCCAAGGTCGCTGCAACCCGAGCGGAGGTGGCAACAATAGTTTATCAAGCATTGGTATATCAGGGTCAAGCAGAGAAAATCCCCTCTAACTATATAGTGGTTGCTCCTGAAGCTGGAAGTCTATCATCACCACCTGTTGCAACTGTCAGTCATAGTCGAGAGTTTCGAGCGGCTTGGGTAGCTTGTGTGTGGAATAGTGATTGGCCTTCTAAAATAGGACTTTCTGTTGCACAGCAAAAAGCCGAGTTAATCAAAATTATTGAAAAATTAGATGCTCTCAATTTTAATGCCTTGATATTGCAGGTACGACCAGAGGGCGATGCAATGTATGCTTCCCAATTGGAACCGTGGAGTGCTTGGTTAAGCGGAACTCAGGGAAAAGCACCAGATCCATTTTATGATCCATTGGAGTTTGCGATCGCCGAATGTCACAAGCGCAATATCGAACTTCATGCTTGGTTTAACCCTTACCGGGCTAGCACTTCCACTAATCCAGCTAAAACTGTTCGTCCCCACATCGCAGTAACCAATCCAGAATGCGTCTACTTGTGGAAAACTCAGCGCTGGATGGACCCAGGACAGAAAATTGTTCAGGAACGAGCTTACAATGTGATCTTAGATGTGGTAAAGCGCTACGATGTTGATGGCATTCACTTAGATGATTATTTTTATCCCTATCCCATAGAGGGTCAATCTTTCCCCGATGATAAAACCTACGCCGCATACAAAGCCACTGGTGGTACACTCGGCGTTAGTGATTGGCGTCGGGACAATGTGAACAAAATGGTGCAGCGCCTATGGCAGGGAATTAAAGCAACTAAACCCTACGTTAAATTTGGCATTAGTCCCTTTGGTATCTATCGCCCCGGACAACCCCCTGGTATTACTGGGTTAGACGCTTATAATGTGCTATATGCCGATGCAAAAAAATGGCTAGAACAAGGTTGGATTGATTATATTGCTCCCCAGCTTTACTGGCGCACCGACCAAACACAACAAAGTTATTCTGCATTGTTGAAGTGGTGGACAGAAGTTAACACTAAACAAAGACATGTTTATGCAGGTAATAATCTTACAGAACCAAGCAACAAAAGTCGAGAAAGTGGCGAAATTGAAAAGCAGGTGAAAATTAGTCGTAGCCAAGCTGGACAGTTGTCCCTAGGAAATATTTTCTTTAACGTCGGTGTTTTGATAGACAATAGTCAGGGTATCGCCGATAAATTACAGTTGCTTTACAACAAGCCTGCCTTACCTCCAACATTATCTTGGCAGAATACCACACCATCAGCACCGCCCACAGCCCTACAAGTTAGTAACCGTAAATTAACTTGGAAGCCAGGTGATAACAGTCAGATTCGTTCTTGGACAGTTTATAGACAAAGTGGCGATAACTGGACACTCCAACGAGTTTTGCCTGCTAATACTACTTTTACAACCGTAGAACCGGGAACTTACGCCATATGTGCGGTAGATAGATTAGCTAATGAAAGTGTGGGAATAGCGATCGCAGTTAGTTAAAACCTACTAGAAGAGGGACAAGAGGACATGGGGGGAAAACAGACTATTTTTCTCTGAAGTTCCCCCAGTAATCTCATGTTCTGATAATTACAAAAATATACAGTACTACCGTTGTAGATCAGCATTATCAATGAATCTCAGTTTTGCTTGCATTGCTGATTTTTGGATACAAAAGTGAACTTGTGTTAAATTTAAGTTCATGTATGAAAGCAACGCATATATAAACACAACGATACCAAACATCTCGCAGAACTCTTCAACAGCCGTGATCATGGCATAGTTCATATTCTCAAAACTGTAGAGTTCATCATAACGTCCGGCAAACATTTCCGCGCCGATTGCACCGCTAACGAAGATAGTACCAGCAACGAAAAATAAAAGACTTATCTTTCTTGGAAGATGAGCCAAAAATTTGAGATACGATACCACAAATATCAGTATAAGGGGAATGGCAACAGCAACCCAACCGTAGTGAAGAAAACCTGTTCTGTTGATACTTGAACCTAGTATTGCGTCTGCATTTTCATGAATCATCGCTACTTCGTCTATAGATAGATACAGAAAAATAGCTGATAAAACTTTCCAATGGAGGATGTAACGAGCACGAGCGATCTTTTGAGATGTAGCAATCAATGCCAACAGCAGCGAACAAAATAATAGTGTAATGGATGAGTACCATGTAGGAATGTTAGAATCCTCACCCACATTGAACAACCTTACTAATCCAAAAAGATTGCCATGACCGAGAATATACCTAGAAAATTGTCCAGCTAGGCTAACACAACTTAAACATATAACTACGATGGTCAAGACTAAGGCAACCTTTTTAGGAGAAATAGAGAGTGTCAATTTTACTACCACGGTTTTTTTGAAATTGAAAAACTAAATTATAAAAGTAATTTTCTTTACTGGTATTCTACATTAAATATTAGTTAATATATTTTTAACTTAAATTTAACTTGTAAGCTCAAGATACACTAGTGACTCAGTACAGTTTTTGTTCTCTGTTAATAGTTCCCTATCTTCATATCCTGTACCAACTTTTTGTCTCGCCAAGAAATAAATTTCAAAGGCTTCCTAGTCAGATTTATCTGACTAGGAAAGCCTTTGAGTCCGTTTAAACTGACTTATGGGGTTGAGAATTTATTCTCAGGCGGGATATGGGGTAGGTGCAAAATGTCAGTATCTCTACGAGTTATTCACCGAATCAAATCGGATTGCTATAAGTCCTGCAAGTATAGAGGCTGTAGGGGCAATTTATGTATGAGAAATTTTCTAAATTAGCAAGCAAAAAATAGTATATTTGCATTGAATGTAGATGTTGTTAGCCAAATTTTAGCTGTATGTCAATAGGTAGTAAATTTCAGAATCATCAAATAAAAACAACCGACTGGAGATTATATTCTGGCTTTTTACATGAGGGTAGGTCAGATTTTGAGTCCGTACATATCTTGTTAGGTCGTTTTTTAGCAGATAGAACTTCTCCCAATCCACTTGCAGAAAAACCATTATTTGCTGCTGATGGCATTTTTGAATGGGGACACGCCCAGCCATTAGAAAAAGTCATAAATTCACGTAAAGATTTTGAGTTTCTACTGCTGCATCCCAATTTGTTTCGCAAGTCTATAACTATTATTGAACCCTGGCATCAAGTAGGCATTAATGCTCTGGGCGAAGAGGTGCGGGCTTCTAAAAATGTTGCTTACATTGCTCAGAAAGTTGCTGATATGGACTCTGTATTGCTACCTGTTTGGTCAACAGGAGTACTAGATTTGGATTTAGTTCTTGCAGCAATTACTTCTGGCTATGCGGTAGTAGTGGAAGGAGGCGATCCATCCGTGTACGACCCATCGGGATGGATATATCCAGCATGTCCACGAGAGGATATGTTTGCATTGGCAGAAAAATTACTCATTTCGCGATCGCCTACTAGTGCGCCAGCAATATTCATTTGTCTGGGTCATCAATTGGCTGCTGAATGTCATATCCGACTGATTCGCAAAGCAGTCGAACAAGTACTGAGCATGAAGACTTTAGAGCGCGATCACGATGGTAAAGCCTTAAAATCATTGCAAGCAGTATGCTTGCGGATTGAAGCTATGGGCAATACACTGCAAGTAAAAAAACGTGATGGTCGCTTAGTTGCTTCTGGCTGGAATGATGCCCATTTTGCAGTTGCACTCAACGAAACTAAGGAAGTTGGCGCTCGTGTTTTGTTACCTTATCAGTCCCCCGATGGCGATGTTTTAAGTATTCCTTGGGAAATTATCTATGCTCACGATATTACAGCCGACACTCATGAGGGCGTGATTGACACGACCATTCAATATGAGCGGGAAGTTTCAATTTCGATGTTCCATTCTGATGAAGTCAACGAGGAAGCAATACTATTTGCTAATTGGGCTTACCGTAGTATCCATGATGCGATCGTTCCTTATCGGCAGATTATTGCTGGAAGTCCTTTATCATGGCTGATACAACTTCCCGATTCTGTAGAAATTCTCTGCTCAACAGCAGTTAATGGTGAAATAGTCACAGAATGTTCGGCAACTTGTATTAACTACAAAGACTTTGAAACTAAGAAAATTCGCCGTTCCTTTACTTGTCAATTCCACCCAGAACTATTATCTGATTTGCGGGCTATCAGTAACAGTGAAGCTCCATCTTATTCAACCCTAAAGAATGATGATGGTGTCCGCTTATTTGTACGGCTGCTGTATGCGGGGATGCAAGAGTAATACGGATATATGGGGTGTAGGGATAATTCATACATACCCCACACCCTTAGTTTTGATAAAACTCATCAGTCCCAATACTGAAAATGCTAAAGTCAAAACAAGCGGAGGTGTTCATATGGCTCAAGCTTTACCTAAACTATTTACCTTATGTAAATAAACGTAAAATCATGAGAATATTTCCTCGTAAGTGCTAAAGCGCTTATTACGAGCCTTTAATTATTTATATTGACCTACATTTATGTACTCTATTTAGATTGCCATCTATCCAAAATATTTAAAAAATGTTAAGATAGAGAACAATGATAAAATTTTAGGGTAAGCAAAAACACTAACCCCAATCATGCAGTTTAACTAGCACTTTATTAAAAATCTTATTGTTTGGAGTTGTTATTAACTAGCCACGACGATCTCACTTTTAATCCTGGCTTAGTCCAGGCTCATGGTGTACTTTTAGCACTAAGTACACAGTTGCAGATATTACAAGTTAGCAGCAATACTCAAGACTATTTGGGTAAACAGCCAGAGGAGTTGCTTGGCAAACCTCTCGGTTTTTTGCTCGATACTTTGTGTTTAGAAGCGATCGCTCAACTTCCAACAGACGAAATTGACACTCTTAATTACCTGAAGCTATCAGTTCGCACAAATGAAGGTGAGCGAGACTTTGATGGTTTTGTGCATCGAGTAGAAGACACCATCATTTTAGAGCTAGAACCAACACAATCACCAGTTCAAGTAAATTTCTTGAACATTCACACCTTAATCAAAGGAGCGATCGCCAAACTCAAACGCACAAATAATCTGATAGATTTCTTACAACTTGCAGCCCAAAAAATCCGCAATATTACAGAATTTGACAGGGTGATGGTCTATCAATTTGACCATCAAGGCGCAGGTTCAGTGATTGCTGAGGTCAAAACACAAGAGTTATCGCCTTATTTAGGACTCCACTATCCAGCCACAGACATCCCACGAGGAGCTAGAGATTTATACAGTCGCAATCCGTTGCGGATTATACCATGTATTAACGCTCAACCTGTAGAATTAATTCCTCCAAAAGATGATACTCCCCTTGATTTAAGTTTGTGTGTGCTGCGGAGTGTTGATCCTTGCTGTGCGGAATATCATCAAAATATGGGTGTGGCTGCTCTTATGGCCATTCCCCTGCTCAAAGATGGAAAACTGTGGGGATTAATTTCCTGTCATCATCAAACTCCTAGATATGTCCCTTATGAAATCCGGGCTGGGTGCGAATTTTTGGGACAAATTGTGTCATCGGAGTTGGCGAATAAAGTAATTCAAGAAGAAGTAGACTATAAAATTAAATTGGAATCTCTGCGGTCTGGTGTTGTAGAGTCGATTTCTCAAGCAGATAACTTTAGAGATGCATTAATCCAGCCTGAACCCCGCTTATTAGGTCTTGTGGGTGCGACAGGTGCGGCGGTTTGTTTGGATGGTGAAATTTCTCTGGTGGGAGCAACACCGGATATTGAAGATGTGCGATCGCTAATAACTTGGGCAGATGCTCAGGTGAGAGACAATATATTTTATACTGATTCTCTGCCTAAGCTTTACCCAGAAGCTGAGACATTTAGAGATATTGCTAGTGGTTTGTTCCTATTGCGGATTTCTAAATTGCGACATTATTATATTCTCTGGTTTCGCCCCGAAGTAATCCGCACGGTAAACTGGGCAGGTAATCCCAACGAATCGATTCAAGTTAACTCAGATGGTAGTGTCACCCTTTGTCCTAGAAAGTCCTTTGAAAAATGGCAAGAACTTGTAAGATTAACATCTGTACCTTGGCAAGAATGCGAAATTGATAGTGCTTTGAGTCTACGAAATGCGATCGTTGGGATTGTTCTTAAAAAAGCAGAAGAATTAGCGAAGATCAACCAAGAACTAGAAAGCAGTAACCGCGAATTAGCTTCTTTTGCTTATGCAGCTTCCCATGATCTCAAGGAACCCTTAAGGGGTATATATAACTACTCAATAATTCTCCTTGAAGACTATGCATCCGTCCTAGATGAAGATGCTATAGAGTACTTACAGACTGTAATTTCCTTGTCAGTACGCATGGAAACCCTGATTAATGGTCTACTACGACTATCGCAATTAGGGCAAGCAGCACTACATTTACAAACAGTTAATTTAAACGAATTGCTTGATCAAGTTATCAACATATTTAATGCTAGCCGTCAGCAACATAATCTTGAAGTTCGTATTCCCAGACCTTTACCAACAATTCGCTCTGACTCAGTTCTCGTTAATGAGGTCTTTAGTAACCTGATTACTAATGCTTTCAAATACAACGATAAAACAGAAAAATGGGTGGAAATTGGCTACTTGGACAGGGAGGGATCGGGGATTGGGGAAGGTGAGACCTCTGGAGGGGATAAGGGTAAACGGGGATTGGGGATCGGGGGACAGGGGGACGCTGATCAACAAATCTCCGCGTCTTCTGTTGATTCCCAACCTCCAATCACTTTCTACGTACGAGATAACGGTATTGGAATTCCAGCCCATCACCACCAAACCATCTTCAAACTTTTCAAGCGCCTGCATACTCAAGAAAAATATGGCGGTGGAACAGGTGCAGGACTTGCGATCGCCAAGAAAATAATTGAACGTCACGGCGGCCAAATTTGGGTTGAATCTACCCCAGGCGAAGGATCAACATTTTATTTAACACTAGGATAAGTTAAGATATATTACAAAAGTTTTTAATAAATATAATTTGCTCAGATAGATCAACTAATGGCAACAAAACTTAATGAACCACTATTGGTTGTTGAGGACAGCAACGAGGATTTCCGGATTCTCCAACGCCTGATGCGGCGAATGGCTGTCCAAAACCCTATACATCGTTGTACTAGTGGGGATGAAGTTTTAGACTACCTTTATCAAGAAGGAAAAAACAGCGATGGATTATTGCGACCTTCGGTGATTCTGCTAGACCTGAATTTACCAGGAATCGATGGTCGTGACATCCTAGAGCAACTTAAGCAAGATAAAATTTTTAGAGAAATTCCCATAGTAATTTTCACGACTTCATCCAACCCCAAGGATATTGAATTCTGCTATCAAAAGGGCGCAAATGGCTATCTCGTCAAGCCAATGGATGTCCAAGAACTGCAAAAGACCATTCAAGCGTTTGTCGATTATTGGTTGCAAGTTAATATTTCACCGATTTCTGGATAACGGGGAATGGGGATTCTCCAGAGGAGACGCTACGCGTACGGGGACAAGGAGGACAACTTATCAGTTAACAGTTAACAGTTATCAAATTAAACTGATCACTGTTAACTGATTCATGCCCAATCCCCAATGGCAAACACTTATATTTTTTTTACATTTTTTTTAGTTTTTCTTAATATTTTTGTAATTTATGGCAATGTTAAGGAAGGAGTTTTGTACCCCTGCCCCATTTTCTTATGCCGAATGCCTGGAAGCTGCTCATCATTGATGATTGTGCAACGGATCGGAAAATCTATCGTCGCTTTCTTTTGAAAGATCCTCACCATTATTACCAAATTATGGAGGCAGATTCAGCAGAAGTTGGACTTGGTTTGTGCCAAAATATACCTTGTGATCTGATTCTGCTAGATTTTTGCTTGCCAGATATGAGCGGAATCGAATTTCTAGATCAGCTTAGACAGAAAACCTTTGGTTCTTCCGTACCCGTGATTATGTTGACTGGACGGGGTGATCAAGAGATTGCTGTACAAGCGATGAAAAGGGGTGTCCAAGATTATTTAGTTAAGCAACATCTGAAACCGGATGTTTTACAACTAGCAGTTCGTAATGTGATCAAGCAATTATGTCTGCAAACTCAGTTACAAAAGACTCAGGAACGACAACGCTTGATTGCTACGATGTTGTTACGAATTCGCCAGTCTCTTGATTTAGAGGAAATTTTATACACAGCTGTCAGGGAAGTTCAACAATTGCTCAAGTGCGATCGCATCATAGTATGTCAGTCTTCTCCAGAAGCAGATTCTGAACAAACTGGTCAAAATAATTCTTTATTATGTTACTGGGCAGGCTCAGATGATTGCAATCTCAACCCGCTAGAGCTATTAGATAGTCAAGAAAATCTAATAGTTCCCATTACTTTGAGTGATCAACAAATAGTATCAAAACCTTGGGGTTTTTTGATTGCTCATCATTGTACGGAAAAACGAGAATGGCAATCTGACGAACTAGAGATAATGTGTGAAGTGTCTGTACAACTAGCGATCGCAATTCAACAAGCAGAATTACTCACACAGACTCAAGTTGCTCTAGAAAAAGAAAAACAACTTAATGCCTTTAAATCTCAAATCATCACGACTATTTCCCACGAATACCGCACACCCTTGGCTTCAATTTTAGCTGCTGCATCTACACTCAAGCAACATGGCGACCATCTTGAGGAATTAAAAAAACACAAGTTTTTGCATATCATTGAGCAGAAAGCACGACACATGTCCAAATTAATAGATGACATGCTAGTCATGAATCAATTTGAACTCAACAAGACTAAATTTAAAACAATTCCCCTCGATTTAGAGCAATTTTTCTCTAGCCTAATCAGTGAACAACAGCAATTAGTTAGCGATCGCCATGAATTCATTTTTCACAGTACTGGAAGTAATAAAGGCTTCTGCGGCGATCAAGGACTTTTACGTTTGATATTTAGTAATTTAATGTCCAATGCTATTAAATATTCTCCGAAAGGAGGCAATGTAGAATTTCATTTAATAGGCAAAGAATCTGAAGTTATATTTTTTATTCAAGACCAAGGTATAGGTATACCAATAGAAGAACAAAGCAACCTGTTTCAACCCTTCTGCCGAGCAAGTAATGTTGACACACTTCCTGGAACAGGTTTAGGATTAGCAATTACAAAAGCTTGCGTAGAATTACATGGTGGCAATATAAGCTTAGATAGTCAACCCAATCAAGGTACTAAAGTTACAGTTTGCCTACCAAAACAACATATACAAAAAAGTAGTCATTAATCATTAGTCAAAACAAGTAAAAAGTAAAAAGTAAAAAGTAAAAAGAAAGATTCCCACTGATAAATCTGTGGGCTTGAAAAAAGGACACCTTTTACCTTGCACTACGTGTCTCGGTAAAATTATGAGTGTTTAAGTGGGCTTGATACCCACAACTGAAGTTTTTTATGAGTGCCTTTTAACTTTTTACTTTTAACTTGGAGCGAAGCGACTGTCATTAGTTTCTTTCTTTGTCCTCCTTGTCCCTAATACCCGATCCCCAGTACTACGGTTCATATTTAACTACAGCTTGTCGCGCCAAAATTGAGTTTACACAATCTACGCTACCTGTGAATAATTTACAAGGTTCTCTTACCTCCGATAGTCCAACTACAACCCGAACATATAATCCATCATCTAACTCAATTTTTGACACTTCATATAGAAATCTCTTACGAGGATGTATAGCGAGTGCAGCTGATAATGCAGGTGTCGCACAGATAATAGCTTTTTTTCCAGGAGGTATATAATGATCGATAAAAAAGTCATGGTCTTTGGGATCGTCACTCCAACCGCTATATGACAATTTTGATGGCCAAGTTAGACATCTAGGATCTATTCCTTTATCACTAAATCCTTGGGAAAAAATTACTTTAGTAGTCCCTAAATAATTATTTTCTTTTTGCTTTTTTGCTTCTAAAAGCTGATTTGTTTTATCGATATCTATAATTCTGGCTCTTAAAATATCAAGTGAAAAGAAACTTGTCAATATGAGTGAAACTCCCAATAAGAAGATAGTTAATATCAGTAAGCTACTTTGAAAATAAATAGGTAATGGCAAATTTTTTCTTTTCATACTTAATATAGCGGTTTGCAATTAGAGTGTAGGAAAAAAACATAGACGCGTAGCAATTTGGTACAAGTAGCCACTGCGTGTCTAAGCACAGGGTACATCGATGCACACCGATAAAACTAGCTTTGTATGTGAAAAATACGACGACAAATGACTTAATTCACAAATGATAATGTAAATACCAAGTAAAGTTAGTAATTTTCGTGATATATTTTGATTGATTTGTAAATATAAATCTTTTCCAGAATTTGATAAAAATGCTAAATATTGCATCAACAACGTCAAATTTTACTAATGCGTTGAGCAATTTTTAACGATTAAAATTCTATTAAAAATAGATGAAGAGTATTATGGATAGTAATATTAAATTGCCACAAAAACTAATGTTACTTGGTTCGGGAGAACTAGGAAAAGAATTTGTGATTGCTGCTCAACGCCTTGGTAATTTTGTAATTGCTGTTGATCGCTATGAAAATGCTCCAGCAATGCAAGTTGCCGATTGTGCAGAAGTAATTTCAATGTTGAGTGGTGATGATTTGGAAAAAATGGTTAGTAAGTATCAGCCGGATTTTATCATACCGGAAATTGAAGCAATTAGAACAGAAAAATTGCTGGAATTTGAAGAAAGGGGAATCACAGTTATTCCAACCGCAGCAGCGACAAACTATACAATGAATCGCGATCGCATCCGGGAACTAGCACACCAAAAATTAGACATCAGAACTGCAAAATATGGTTATGCTTCTACCCTAGAAGAGTTAATTGCAATTTCTGATAAAATTGGTTTTCCGAATGTCGTCAAACCTGTAATGTCTTCTTCTGGTAAAGGTCAGTCAGTTGTCAAAGACAAAGGCGAAGTTGAGAAAGCGTGGAATTATGCGATCGCAGGTTCTAGAGGCGACACTCAAAAAGTAATCGTTGAAGAATTTATTAATTTTGAAATTGAGATTACTTTACTGACTATTAAACAATGGAATGCGCCGACAATTTTCTGTTCTCCAATTGGTCATCGTCAAGAAAGAGGAGATTATCAAGAATCTTGGCAACCTGCGGGAATTTCAGAAGAAATGATAGCACAAGCGCAGGAAATCGCCAGAAAAATTACTGATGCTTTAGGTGGTGCGGGAATTTTTGGTGTGGAATTTTTTATCACAAAAGATGAGGTTATTTTTTCAGAACTTTCACCTAGACCTCATGATACAGGAATGGTAACTCTGATCTCGCAAAATTTGAATGAATTTGAACTGCATCTGCGAGCAATTTTAGGTTTACCAATTCCCCATATAGAACAGTTGGGAGCTTCAGCAAGTGCGGTAATCTTAGCTTCCGAAAAATTGGATGCGATCGCTTACACAGGTGTAGCTGAGGCTTTATCAGAAAAAGATGTAGATATTAAGCTATTTGGTAAACCTACTGCTCATCCTTATCGTCGCATGGGAGTTGCTTTAGCAAAAGGTAACAATATTCAACAAGCACGAAAAAAAGCCACAACAGCCGCAAGTAAAGTCAAATTGACACCAAGATTTCTCGGTTAAGGAGGACAAATAAAAAGGGACGGGTAGTCATCCCTTTCTCGGTTATACTCAAGCGTCGTGTTTAGGAATTTGCAATCACAATAACTAGAAGCCTAGCAACTTAAAATATGCTCAAAAATCTTTATTTTTAAGATTTTGGCTATGCCATTTTTGAAAGGCTTTTTCATAAGCTTTTCCTTCATTTCGATAAACGCTCAAACCGTGAAAAAACAAACCTAAACCCCATCCTAATAATGGAAATATTGCCCAAAAATAACTAGGAGTAGTGAATAAATTTAACAAAATCAGTAATGAATTAACTGCTAAGAAAGAAATCAGATGTGCCGAGAAACCTTTGCGTCGAAAATTATTAAATGTTCGTCGTTGGTGTTGTTCTGATCGCTGAATTAACCATTGTTGTTCAGCTTTTTCCAGCATGTTAGGAGAAATATTTAATTCGGATGCCATTTCTACAAGTTGTTCTCGTGAAAATTCACCTTCCTGTTTTTGAGCAAGTGCCATTTGGAGAATTTGTTGTATGTCTTCCGAATCATAAGTCATAAAAACCTCTCCTCTAGGGATCTTGATAATTTAGCCTTAGACAAACTTTTCTACAGAAAAATCGTAACTTGAGGCAATAATATTGATGAAATTGATATCAGTTTAACGAAGTGGAGCAATTATATTGTGTCTGCTTAAACACTTATGCTATAAATTGGGTTGCTTATGAGTGTAGGGACGTACAACCACCAGCCATACGCCCCTACTCATGTATTTGTATCATCAAAAAATATCAAACAATTAAACGGTATAAGCCTTTCTCAAATCGAATAATAAAGCGGAAAAGACTTAGCTTCCTTCGGTTTGACATACACCTTTTGTTGTGGTTCTAAATTTAATTCATCAAAGCGATCGCGTGTCAAATGTGCTGTCACCACTTGTCCATCATCTAAAGTTAATTCTGCTTGAATTTCCCAACCTAGATGTATTAATCGGCTTACCCTTGCAGGTACGGTAGTACCGTTAAAAGATGTTTCAATAATCACATCTTGGGGACGCAGGAACATTTCTGAATTTGCTGAATCGAACCCATTATTTTGGAAAATATTTGAGGTACTCGGTAATACGTTTACGGGTCCAATAAAACTCATCACAAATGCTGTAGCGGGATGATCGTAAATATCGGCTGGTGTTCCGACTTGTTCTACACGTCCTTTATTCATCACCACGATTTCATCAGAAACTTCCATCGCTTCTTCTTGGTCGTGGGTAACAAAAACAGTCGTCACATGTACCTCATCATGCAAACGCCGCAACCAGGCGCGTAGGTCTTTACGGACTTTAGCATCTAGCGCCCCAAAAGGTTCATCTAATAACAACACATTTGGTTCTGCTGCTAAAGCCCTTGCTAAGGCTACTCTCTGGCGTTGACCACCGGATAATTGTGATGGATAGCGATCGCCTAGTCCACTCAGTTGTACTAATTCTAATAATTGTTCTACTCGCCCTTTCACTTTTGCTTTTGGTAACTTACGAATCTCCATACCAAAAGCAACGTTTTGTCGCACTGTCATGTGCTTAAATAAAGCATAATGCTGAAATACAAAACCGATATTTCGTTCCTGCACACTTTGATTAGTAGCATCCTTGCCAGTCAAGATTATTTTGCCAGTATCTGGCATTTCCAAACCAGCGATTAGCCGTAGCAAAGTTGACTTCCCTGATCCTGACGGTCCCAACAAAGCAACCAGAGATCCACTTTTTATTTCTAGACTCACCTGATCAACCGCTTGGAAACTGCCAAACTGTTTGGATACGTTTTCGACTACTATGCCCACTGCTAGGAACCTCTACAACTAATCTACGGTTGTTTGATGGGGTTTGTGTATTTCATATATATCATAAAAGTGAAGCACTTATGAACTACCTACGCACTTCGCGTAGCTAAGTGCGAGGTTTTTGACGCTTCATCTGCTGAAGTTGTCTAAATTTTCCGCACTACAGGTAGACCATCTTTGACTTCGCCAATTAAAACGAGATCCGTGCAATTAACGAAAATACCATTCTCCAAAACACCAGGAATATTATTTAATGTTTTTTCGAGGTTAACTGGATCATCAATCGAGTCAAATTTGACGTCTATTACCATATTGCCTTGGTCTGTGATCACAGGGCCGGCTTTTTTCACACCCATTCGCAATTCTGGCTTACCACCAAGTTGTGCAACTGTGCGCATTACAGGGGTGATGGCCATTGGTATGACTTCTACTGGTACAGCAAAAACTGAACCCAGGCGATCAACCAATTTACCAGCATCCACAACGACAATAAACTGATCTGCTAAGTAATCGACAACTTTTTCGCGGGTATGTGCTGCGCCACCACCTTTGATTAAATTCTTCTGTGGATCGACCTCATCAGCACCATCAATAGCAATATCAATGTGGTCAATTGCATCTAGAGTAGTTAGTGGAATACCGTATTCCTTCGCCAGCACTTCTGCTTGAAAAGAGGTGGGAACACCCACAATATCTTTGATCTCGCCAGACTTAAGGCGTTCTCCAATATATTGAATCGCATAAGCTGTAGTTGAACCTGTACCTAAACCGACGATAGAACTAGATTTGACTAAATCGGCGGCAGCTTTACCAACTTGTTGCTTCATCAATTTTACGGGGTCTGTTGCTGCGGTCATTCCCAAAGCTCCTGAAAAACTGACTTATTCTACAAATACATATTAGGGGAGAAGAGGACAAATCAATTCAAAAGGGAGCATCCCAAATTTTTAAAATCCAAGATCTAAAATCCAAAATCTAAAATCGAATGACTTTTGACTTGTCTCTAATCCCTTTTCTCCTCATCTCCCAACATTCGCAGTAATTTTCTTGCAACTAAAACACCAATGAATCCTGCACCAACCAATTCCACTGCTTGCACCACTTTTTTTCCTACATCTTGAGGATCAAGGTGATGATGAAATATCTCTTCATCCAGCCATTGGGTAGTGGCTTTGAAGTCATGAATTGGAGTTGGCAATAGTGTTAAATAAGTGCCTTGGCGGATTAAGTGTGCGGGTTCACCTGCAACTTCAAAAGAATTGAATAAGTTAGCAGCAGCATCATTTAACCCCAATTTCAACAGGGTTCCTCGGATATTAACCTTAGCTGGTTCGAGTTCTTCTCCTAGAGCCAATGCTTTTAAATTACTGGCAATATTAGCTCCTTGTTGATAAGCGACTTGGGCTGTAGGTGGTAGCGAATTATTCTGAACTGCTGCACAATCACCACCTGCAAAAACTTCTGGAAAGTCAAGCAGTTGTAAGGTGGGGGTGACTAGAGGGCGATCACGATGGTCTCGATGTTCTTTGGGAATTGGTAAATCTTGAATCAGGGGATGAGTAGAAGTACCAGCAGCCCAGATTGTGGTATGTGTTGGCAATTTTTTAACTTCATCATTACTCTTATATTCAATGGCGTTGGGGTGAACAGCAGTAGCTTCTGCTTCCGTCAGGATTTCAATTGGTACAGTGCGTTGTTGTAATTCTTTCTCAGCAATTGAACGTAGTGGATCGTTAATATCGCCATCAAGAATCTGTTGACCATGATTGAGGAGAATCACACGAATTTCACTGTGATTACCTCCTAAAGCAGAATACCAATGTGGGAGAAAATCAGCTAAAGTTCCCGCCATTTCTACACCGGAAGCACCACCACCAACCACTACTACTGTTAACAATCTCCGGCGTTGTTCTACATCTTCTGTTTGGACGGCTTTTTGTAAACAGTCGCGTAAGTGACGATCAAGAGCGATCGCATCTGCTTGTGTCCAGAAAGGTAGAGCATATTCTTTGGCTCCCTCGACCTGATGATAGCTAGTAACACTACCTAAAGCTAATACTAAGTTGCTGTATTTGTAAGAATTTCCTGAAGCTAATTTGACTTCCTGTTGATGCAAGTCTATCGATTGCACCGTATCTTGAACAAAGATGACACCGCTACCCTCAAGTAATTGCGAAAAACGCGGTACTACTTGGAAGCTATCCATTTCGCCATCAAAATACTCGTAAAGTAACGGCTTAAAACAAAAGCGATCGTCTTTATCAATCAAAATGACAGAACGAGGATAATGTTCGTGAGCTAGGTGCAAAGCTGTAAATAGTCCGGTAAAACCGCCGCCGACAATCACAGTTTGATAAACAGGGCTGTTCATACAATACTCTCCAAACTCTTTTTAATTATTTATTGTTGTAATTTTCTGAATATTTTTATGCCTGCCAAAGGTAGATAAGAGAGAATAGAAAGATCCAAACTACATCAACAAAGTGCCAAAAAAGAGTTGTTGCACTCACACCGAAGTGACCTTTTTCATAATTACCTCGAATGAAGGAGCGAACAAACATAGTGATTTGAAGAATCACACCAGTAAGAACGTGCAGACCGTGGAAACCTGTTAATACGTAAAATGTTGAGCCAACTAGTCCTGTACTTAAGCCAAAATCAAGCTTGCTCCACTCAATTCCTTGACCAATTAAAAAGTAAGTTCCCATGCAAATTGTCATCAGCCACAACCAGCGAAATTTTTTGAGCTTATGACGCTTTAAGGCATTTTCTGCTGGTTGAATGACAAAGCTACTAGAAAGCAGCACTATCGTATTGATAATTACTAAAGTAGACAATTCGGGTCCAGAAACACCTGGCGGAAGCCAATTTCCTGAGTGGGTTAATCGTAGAGCAATATATGTAAAGATAAAACTTAAAAAAATTATACTTTCTGATAGCAGGAACACGGTAAATCCGAACATTCCTTTGCCATGATGGTCTTCAGCACTCCCGCCACCGCTTGGCAAAAAGCGCTTCAACCAATCTGGTAAGTATCGTCGCCACCGTTCAAAACGGATAGGACTTTCATCTATGTGAATGATGCGACGGGTCATAATTCAATTGGGGATTGGGGTAAACAAGTCAAAAATCAAAAGTCAAAAGTCAAAAAGTTTTTAATTTTATAGATGCAAAGCGGCTACTGACCCTACCTAGCACCCCTTTGGGGAACAGAAGTCGCTACGCGCCTACCGTAGGTATTTTGAATTGATATGTCTCCCTAGTCCCCCTAGTCCCCTTTTCTTTAGCGTTCAGAATTACTATCATCAGAAGGTTCCACTACTGAATATTTTGGATCGCCATAGTCGTAGGGGGGTCTTTTCACAACCGGAATTTCTTCAAAATTCTCTCGTGGTGGTGGGGAGGAGGTTGTCCACTCTAGTCCAGTGGCGTGCCAAGGATTATCCACTGCCCTTGTACCATATAACCAGGAACCAACCATATTGGCAATAAACGGCAGTGTGGATACTCCCAGCAAGAAGCCACCAAGACTAGCGATAATATTCCACCCTTGA
Organism: Pelatocladus sp.; assembly: GCF_059505505.1. NCBI lineage: Bacteria > Bacillati > Cyanobacteriota > Cyanophyceae > Nostocales > Hapalosiphonaceae > Pelatocladus > Pelatocladus sp. The sequence goes on from NZ_JCACKS010000232.1 coordinate 20,373, forward strand.
TACTGTGGTTCGTAGGAAGAAATACGGCGCACCATTCCTTGTAAACCCAGTGGGTGCATAGGGAAAAAGGTGAGATTGGCACCAATAAAGGTCAACCAGAAATGCAATTTACCCCAGCCTTCGGCATACATCCTACCAGTTATTTTAGGAAACCAGAAATAAATGGCGGCAAAGATTGCCATTGTGATGGTGTTGAAGACAACATAGTGGAAATGACCCACTACAAAGTAAGTGTTGTGGACATGAATGTCAAACGGTGTTGCAGCAAGCATAACTCCGGTAATACCAGCAAAAATAAACATTGCCGCACCTCCCATCGCAAATAGCATTGGTGTCTCTAGGTGCAATTTACTCTTCCAAATCGTAGCAATCCAGCCAAATGCTTTCACACCAGTGGGTACAGCAACCAACATTGACGTCACCATAAAAGTCATCCGCATCCAACCAGGAGTAGCGCTGGTGAACATATGATGTACCCAAACAAAGATGCTGACCAAAGCAATACCTAAAGTAGCAAGAGCTAATGAGCGATAGCCAAACAGGGGATTACGTGCAAAGGCAGGCAGAACCTCCGCAAAAATCCCGAAGGCTGGTAACGCCATAATGTAAACTGCTGGATGGGAGTAAAACCAAAATAGGTGTTGATAAATTATCGGGTCGCCCTCAGCTAACGGTTTGAAGAAATTTGTACCGAAATTCATATCAAATAACAGCAAGATCAATGCACCTGTTAATGAAGGCAAATTAATCAGCTGCAATAACTGGGCGCTGAGAACTGACCAAACAAACACAGGCATCCGGAAAAATGTCATTCCAGGGGCCCGCATCCAAAAGATGGTCGTGACAAAGTTAACAGCCCCCATAATAGAAGAAATACCTATGAGGATTAAACTCACAATCCAAAACAATTGACCGTTAATCGGTTGACCAGGTGGAATTTGTAGACTGATTGGTGGATAAGACCACCAGCCCGACTGTGCGGGGCCATTGGGTAGCAAGAAACTAGACAGTAAAAAAATACCAGCAGGTGGAATCATCCAAAAAGAGATGGCATTAAGTAAAGGAAATGCCATGTCTCGCGCCCCCAGCATTAAGGGAACTAGGTAGTTAGAAATACCTGCATTGAAGGGGATAATCCACAGGAAAATCATGATTGTCCCGTGCATGGTGAACAAGCCGTTGTAGAGAGGGCGGTCAACAACATTCAATTCGGGGGTGAGCAGTTCGGCACGAATAATCATCGCCATTAACCCACCCATGAGAAAGAAAATGAAGGTCATCACCATGTACTGAACACCGATGACCTTGTGATCGGTGCTGAAACTAAAGTAGCGTCGCCAGTTATTAACAGCTTGATTTTGAGGATTTTCGGACTCGCTAGCTCCAGTTATCTCTCCAGGAGAATCATGTGTCATTATTTACTTCCCTCTTAGCTGTAATAACAGTTGGCTGCGCTGGTGTGACAGTGTACCAGCTAGTTTTAAACCATGTTTTCGGTGGTTGAGTATGCTCCGTAAATGCTTGATTTGTAGTTGATGTTTGTTCATCAGCAGCAGTTTGATTGAGCCACTGGTTATACGCTTCGGAGGATTCAACATATACATTCGTGTCCATCAAAGCAAAATAAGTACCACTGAACAGAGAATCTTTTAAATGGTATTTGCCTGTACGAGTGGGGGTTAACACAATATCAATATTCCGTTTGGGGACAATGTACTGCTGTAAGCGGAACTCAGGGATATAAAAACTGTGGAGTACATCTTTGGCGTGCATATCTAGACGGGTCGTAATATTTACAGGCAGGTGTAATTCATGACTAACGACATTATTTGGATAGCGGAAAGACCATTCCCACTGCTTGACAAAAACACTGATAGTTTCAGATGCTTGTTTGGGGCGATCGCTGACTTCTGTAGCGTAGACAGGCTCAGACTCTAGGGGCATATGCAAATGTACAATTTGCTTCAAACCTGTAATATCTAACTGCCGATAAATATTAAAGCCTTGAAAAGCAATCCATAACACCAGTACAGTTGGCACTGTCATCCATAGGATTTCTAGCTTCATATCACCTCTGGAGGGATGTCCTTCGCTATAGTCTTTTGGAGATGCCCGGAAAAACAGTACCGAGTACACCATCATACCAACCAGCCCAAGCAAGATAAATGCGCCAATTGAGACTAAAAAACTAAATAAACTATCTACTTTTTGCGCTTCTGCTGTAGCTTCAGGAGGCATCCAAGAATACGCCTGCTGCCCAATCCAATTACTGATAACAAGCAGCACAGCAATATAGCCAGCTATGAGTAAATATTCTAAAAATCTCATCATAATAGTTTATTTGAGCAGTAAATTCGGGTCTTTACCCTTCCTGAGTAACTCCGCAGCAGTGACGTGAATCCCAAACTGTTCTCCGAGTTGCGCCCCTAAAGTTCCGTGGACGTACAAAATGCCCAGCATTGCAATACCTGCTAACAAGTAACTCCACTGCACTTGCCTGGAAGCATCCTTGCGCCAACGATAGCGTTGCAAACCTCTCCATACTGTCATGGCAACGATGATCCCCAAGATCAAAATACCACCCAAACCGTGCAAAAGCATTGTCCAAGCAGCGTTCAATCCCCAATCGCTCTTTTGATTAATTGGTGGGTTTGCCAGTATTAACTCAAAAAAACCAAAGGCAATAGTAAAAAATGTCACAACTGCTGCCCCTACTAGGTTGTACCAACCAACATCAAAGAAGCGAGAACGAATGGTAGGAAGAGACAAAAATTTGAAAATTGGTCGCTCTATGGGAAAAATAGCTCCTGCGATGTCAAATAAGATGCCAATGATGAACAAACCCAATGTCAGATGCACCAACTGCGGATGCATGGGAATTTCATAGGGTAGTCCGTTAGCACCCAGTCGCAAACCTAACTGCTCAATTAGTTGCGAGTTCATTGCGACACTCCCTGCTTCATCCCTTCAACCACAGGTTCGACATGCAATCCGTATACCCAAACTAATTTGCTTCCCAGATATACTTGCAAGAATACCAGACAAATTAAAAACGTTGCGACACCAAGATAGGCAGGTGGTATTTTCAAGGGATTGCGATCGCGAATTCCGAAACGCCAAGCTGTAATAATCACAACAAGTACCGCTAATGACCAACCCATGACTGTATGAAAATTCAATGTTGGTTGAACTGCTTCGTAGTTATTTGCCAGCCCTGCTTCAAATTGACCAAAGATAACCGCCAGGAAAATAGCTCCCGCAGCCACAAACAGATTCCAGAAACTTACTTCAAACAACCGCGCATTGTGTGTAAAATAACCCACCACGTCGCAGAAAAAAGAAAACAATACCATCGCAATTACAAAATGAACGATGATGGGGTGTATAGGGTCAGGATAGGGGAGATTTTGACTATTGAGAGGTAGAGTAAGCATCATTTTTTCCAGAGGTTCTCATTTGTCATTCGTCATTGGTAGGAGTTTCAATGAGCTTTAGGTTTCGTCACCAAGCCCCTTTGGGGCGGGTGTAAGGGTGTAGGGGTTTCCCTTACACCCCTGTTGCTGACTCGCGTCCCACCAACTTACTTGTGATGACTTTTTGATTTTTAGAGTCAGAATAAAATTTAGCGTTAAGTATTTGCGTATTTTCACCTTTAACAACGTTATGTAAATAACATTTATCCTGAAGTTTCTATTTCTAAATAAATAGTTTCTGATTAATCAAGAAAAAAATACTATCTTAAGAATGATTTTTATATAAAATAAATTATTTTTTATCGATTGGAAGCTGATATTAAAAAAATATCTAAATAAAATTTATCTTAATTGTTAGAAAATAGCTGCTTAAACCACGTCTACGTTGAGAATCGTAGTTTTTTGTAATTAGGGTAAAGCGTATAACTCAGGCTAGAAGTGAATTATAAGCCCTTATATAAAACTCCAGCTTTCAAAATGGACGAGGTTTATATGTTTATTAACCAAGTATTTTATACAATTATGAAATTTTTATAACTCTTTAGTTAGAGATCTTGATTCATCCAACAGTTAGAAGCGATCGCCACTGCAAACCTCTAAAGTAATGCCAGAATCAAAATAAATAATTGACAAAATTAAAAAATTATAAGTTTTTGGTATCAGCAACACTCAAGCTCTACATCCTGAGGAAACATTATGAGCTATTCCCCTTACCTGCTCAAAGGTCAAAAAGCACTTGTCACGGGTGCTAGTTCTGGGATTGGTGAAGCTATAGCCCGCTATATAGCTTCTTCAGGTGCAGCAGTAGCTATCAACTATCATTCTGAAGCTGAGTCTGCTCAAAAAATTGTTGATGATATTAAAGCTAATAATGGGGAAGCTTTTGCTATTCAAGCTGATGTCAGTAAAGAAGACCAAGTCAAAGCAATGTTCAGCCAGGTACTCAACCAATTCGGTACTATTGACATTCTGGTAAACAATGCAGGTATTCAAAAAGACTCAGCCTTTGTAGATATGACCCTTGACCATTGGAATGCGGTGATTGGGGTAAACCTGACAGGACAGTTCTTGTGTGCTAGAGAAGCTGTAAAGGAATTTTTGCGTCGAGGTGTGCAACCTAATATCTCTTGTGCAGCAGGTAAAATTATTTGTATGAGTTCAGTGCATGAGGTAATTCCTTGGGCAGGTCATGTTAATTATGCTGCTAGTAAGGGCGGTATTAATATGATGATGCAAAGTATTGCCCAAGAACTTGCCCCTCATAAAATCCGTGTTAATAGCATAGCCCCTGGTGCAATTAAAACTCCAATCAATAAATCAGCTTGGGATACCCCAGAGGCTGAAGCGAAGTTACTACAATTAATTCCTGCAAAACGGGTAGGGAATGTGGAAGATATTGCCAAAGCAGCAGTGTGGCTGGCTTCTGATGATTCTGATTATGTCAACGGTACAACACTATTTGTAGATGGTGGCATGACATTATATCCAGGTTTTACGGAGAATGGTTGAAGATTATGCCCACACAAGTTACTGTAAATCCTGGTTTAATAACAATTAACGATAGTTCCTCATTTCTTGTCACAGCTAGTGATGGTTCCATCGACGATAATCAAGCACAAGGTTTTTTTGTTCGCGACACACGTCTAATTTCTTACTACGAAATTTCTCTCAATCGCTACCGACTATCGTTACTAGCTTCTAGCAATATTACTCATCATAGTGCTATTTACCAATTCACTAATCCCCAACTCCCTACTGTCAACGGTAACTTACCTGCTGGTACTTTGCTTGTAACCATTCGACGCGACATTATAGGGGGAATGCACGAAGATATCGATATCACTAACCATCACTCGGAACCAGTAGAGTTTCAACTGATGCTAGCGATTCGTTCTGACTTTGCGGATATCTTTGAAGTGAGAGCAAAGAACATCGTGACACGAGGAGAGACAGCAACAATATGGAAAGATGGAATACTCTCTACTAAGTACCATAACGGTTCTTTTGTCCGAGGCATCTTGACTGAACCAATTTGTTCTAGTTCCAAAGCAAACTACGCTAACGGTCGTTTGATCTTTAATGTTGTTATTTCTCCTGGAAAAAGATGGCATACCTGTATCAACTTTACAGCCTTAGCCAATGGAGATGTTCTCAAAGCTCAACAAACCTGTACGATATCTCATACAACAGAAGCTGGAAAAGTAAGGGATGAGTTTCTGAGTAATGCTACAAACTTACAATCATCCAATGCCGAGATTAGGGAATTTTATCAGCAGGCACTCGTTGATATGGGGGCGTTGCGAATTAAGGTAGAGGATAATGGGCATCAATTTTGGATGCCTGCTGCTGGTATTCCTTGGTTTATGGCTGTCTTTGGTCGTGATTCAATTCTTACTAGCTTGCAAACAATGGCAGTTTACCACGATTTTGCCCGTGGTACGCTTGTTAGGTTAGCTCAGTTACAAGCAACTGAGTTTGATGACTGGCATGATGCCGAACCAGGAAAAATGCTGCATGAATTCCGATGGGATGAGTTAACTAAATTACAGCAACTCCCGTATAATCCCTACTACGGGACAATAGATACTACTATTCTTTGGATTGTTACCCTGGTTGAGGCTTATAGCTGGAACGCTGACCTCAGTATGCTTGATGAATGTCGATCGCCACTAGAAAAAGCACTAAGTTGGATTGATAAGTACGGCGATTTTGATGAAGATGGATTTGTAGAGTATTTAACTCGTTCCAGTCACGGACTACGCAATCAAGGCTGGAAAGATTCGGGTGAGTCAATGGTTTACCCAAATGGCAAGCTAGTTGAACCGCCAATTGCTTTGTGTGAAGTGCAAGGCTACGTCTACGATGCTTGGCTAAAAGCAGCTTTAATTTATGAAGTGTGGGGAGAAAAAGAGCGATCGCAAAAGCTACGCCAAAAAGCAGAAACACTTTATCAACGCTTTAATGATCGCTTTTGGATGGAAGACGAAGGCTTTTACTGTCTTGGCTTAGATAACAACAAGCAGCAAATAAAGTCTATTGCCTCAAATCCCGGTCAATTGTTATGGTCTGGTATCGTACCCCAAGAACGAGCAAAAAAGGTTGTTGATCGACTTTTTCAACCAGATATGTGGTGTGGCTGGGGTGTGCGGACTCTTAGTGCCAAAAATGTCGCCTATAACCCGATTAGTTATCAACGGGGAAGTGTTTGGCCTCACGATAACTCCATCATTGCGTCTGGATTAAAGCGATATGGCTACCACGAAGAAGCTAATCGCATTGCTGAAGGTATTTTTGCTGCTGCTAGTTATTTTCAATCTGGGCGGATGCCAGAATTGTTTGCGGGAATAGAACGCCAAGACAACAACTTTCCTGTGCCTTATCCAGATGCAAATATACCCCAAGCTTGGGCAGCTGGTTCGATTTTCTTGCTCATTCGTAGCATCTTAGGACTCGAAGCCGATGCACCACAGAAAAAGTTAAAGATACAGCCTTCACTACCACAGTGTTTGCCAGATTTAGAACTGAAAAATCTAGCCGTAGGAGACGCGAAAGTGTCATTACGTTTTTGGCAGGAGGAAGAACAAACACGATGGGAAATTACCCATCAAGATGGCGAATTACAAGTTTACAAGTAATGAAAGGGAATAGGGAACAGGGAAGACTAAATTTATCGCCGCCGCCATTACTGGTAGTTCTGCGATGATATCTGAGGGTATTCATTCAATTGTAGATACTGGCGATCAACTATTACTGCTGTTAGGACTTCGTATGAGTCAAAAGCCAGCAGATGATAGCCATCCCTTTGGTTATGGACAAGAACTTTACAGTCTCCAAAACCTCGTTACCAAGTTGAACTTGGTAACGAGAATAACGTTTGGTATGATTCAACACTGTTTATTTCAAGATCAATATAAAGGTTCTACGCGGATGGCTTTTATAATTGCATCCGCATCCGTAGCATTCTGATCTAACTTAGGAACAACAGCTACCTTTATTACTTGACAGTCTATAGCTCCTTCTATACCTATATGTCTATAGATATAATCTCCTACTCTCGGCACAACTCCAAATCTAGCTCTATACTGACAAATGGAATTAGCCTTTATTTCATCTGTTTGCTCGTAAATAAAAACTGCTAAGTCAAACATTTTACTCATTCCTTCGCACTAAAACCTTTGTTGTAGTAGTTGCACCTACTTGTTTGTCTGTATATTTGCACCACTACTTTTGACATTCTTGCTATTGCAGCTATAAGACATTGCTCCTACATACCCTGATGGTATCTGCATTGCACCTACAGCCCTGATATTTCAATGCTTCCTGTGATTCTTTTTGCTGTGCTGCTTGTTATAGATATAGCAATTTAATCGTAAGTATAGATGCCAAATGGAGGTAATTCGAGCAGATATGGCTCTTTACTAAGCTCTAAATACTAAAGTAAATGGGTAAGCATTGGGGTCAGCATTGTTCCAGTCTTAGGTAATGGCTTAGAACTGTTGATCTAGTTTCAATATTATGCTGTAATTTATGAGAATTGCAAAACCAAGATCCCCGACTTTTTGAACAAGTCGGGGATCTGAGAGTCACACCAAATTCAATCACACCTCAATTTTCAACTCACCATTACCTGTGAGGGTGTATAACGCCACAACTGATGCAAACGATTTGCTGGCATTGTTAAGTATAAAATATCGCTGGCACTGAGATTCATTTCTAGTAAATCCCAGCCGTGAATTTCTTGATTATTTGTCTCCACGTACAACGGCACAAAGTCCGCGTCCATTGCAGCATCTTTCACTCGTTGCCCACAAAAGGGATGAGAGGGTGTAATTAATGTTGCAAAAGCTACCCATAGGCTATCGGCGGTGATCCCATTGCCAAGGATGCGTCCGCCTAAAGCAGCAGCAGCAAAAGCCGGGGCGGCGAGTTCGGCGGGACTAAGAACAGCTTCAAAGTCAAATACTTGTTGCGCCATACGGGCAAAATCTGGATCGGCGTAATGGACAATCACAGGTACTTTGGGCGTGATGGCTTTAGCTTTGAGGGCTATTTCCATGTTTGTCGCGTCGTCGTTGGTGACAGCAATGAGTGCAGATGCATTTTCTAAATTACTGACTTTGAGAATTTCGGCAAAGCTACCATCACCATGAATGACGGGAATACCCAATCCTCGCGCTGTGTTGACAAATCTGTTGTTGGTATCACGCTCAATAACTATAACTTCGTGTCCACTGCTGTGGAGTTGCTGAACAATTTTAATCCCAATTCCTCCCAAACCACAGACAATATAATGATGGCGATGGGGAATTCGGGCTGCATCTAAAAATTGTTTGAAGCGACTACCCAAAACAAAATCGTTAAGTAAGGCATAGAAAAGACCAATTACCGCAGCTCCTACCAGCATCATCAATACGGTAAATAATCTCACACTCGTGGGAGCATTTTCGACAACTTTATCATTACCGCCTGCCCCGGTAATCATACCAACAGCAAAATAAAGGGCATCAATAATAGAAACAGTTCTTTCGGTGGAAGTGTAGATGAGTGTAGCGATCGCAATAATTACCAGCAGCACTATAGACATAACTACCACCGCTTGAGCATGTTGCTGAAACTGTCGCAAACTGGTAAACACTTTCAGCAGTTTTGCAACCACTGATCTACGGATGCAACGAACGCGGGGTTGAGTTCCCACAATTAAGCGATCGCCTACTTTTAATTTATGCCCTGTAACCACCGCCGATACTAAATCCACCTCGCCTTCTGCTGGCATATAGTAAATCAACATCCGTGTCTGATCGTTCCACAATTCGCTGAGTTTGCGATCGCGCCACGGGTGATCTTCATCTATATATTCTTCGTGAATCGGCCAAGTTTGCTGAAACAGCTTGATTTGTCCGATTGCTTCACTTCCCAACGCCGCAAAAGTAAATACGGGTGCTGCTAATCCCGCAACACTCATAGTTAAATGTTCTGGAACCGCATGATCCAGCCGTTCTCCTAAACTGGTGTTAAAAAAGCGGTTGATAATCCGAATACGCGGATTCAATACCCGCGCTTGCATCATAATTCGCAAATTGAGTGCATCGTCACCTCCAGCGATAACCAGGGTGTGCGCCTGCTGAATCCCAGCTGCTTTGAGGGTGCTAGCTGCGTGCAGATCGCCGACAATGACATCTCCTGCTCTCTCGCCTGGAACTGGTTTATGATGAATGCCGATGACTAAGGCCCCTTGTTGTCTCAGCAAACGAAAAACTTTATATCCAGTGCGTCCTAAACCACAGACAATTATTCGAGGTTTCATGAATTAGCAGCATGATGTGCAGAAAAGCTGCATATGTAAAACTAAATATTATTTAAATTTTTGCCTGATTCTCAAGAATCGAACTGTAGCTGACAACACGATCACTCAAATTGGGCAAAACTGCGGTGAATAATAACAGACGTAGCACTGCTACGTCTTTACATTTGGATTCATACCGCCATTATGCAAGGCACTTTATTTTTCTTCTAAGATTACTTCTTCTACAATTTATTCTTCGGACTGACAACTGTTATCTTCAATAGGACCCAGCCAAACCGAGATATAGTTTGGAGTATGTGGGTGAATGTTGGGACCATTGGCTTCTTCTAAAACAAAAATTTGACTTGGAATTATACCTTCAAGAATGCGCTTCAATACATTAGCTGCTATTTTCTCTTGACCATAATCATACCGAATTTCAAAGTTTGCTGGAAGACAAAGTCCTGCGTTTCTCAAGCTTGAGAGGCTTCCTGGACGCAGGTTCACTTTAGACTTCAAAGCACTACTCTCAAGTTCACTCTTAATAGTAGAGGCTATATCTTTCAATCCTCCAGGTTCATTTAAAAAAAAATTTCTATTGTGTAGCCGTCAAGCAATGCAAGTTCAGCATTTTTGTAGGATGACTTCAATACTTTTTCTGTAGGGGAAGAGACTTGGGAAGGAGGGGATGTAAATGTGGGGAAGGGAGTAGGTAACGGAGGTGGTGATTTTTGGTAAGAAGACTGAGATTTGGAAGAAGGATTGGGCAAAGGAGATGGTGATATATAGGAGGTGGGGCTAGGTAAAGGTGGAGATACCAACGACTGTCGGAGATCAGGTTTTAACTCGTACTCTATAGTCTTGCCATTATTAATAATTGGATTGATAGTGTATATAGCAGTTTTGAACCCTTTCTTCCGAAGAATAACTCGTTGTACGTTAAGTTTACTAGGAATCTGAATACTGGCATATCCATCAGTTCCAGTTTTACTAGTTACAGACGATCCAATGGAAAGTGAAAACTCGACTTCTACATCAGCTACTGACTCTCTATTTTCTCCCGTCCATACATGAATTCCAAAATCCTTTTGATCTGGTGAGGGACTAATAGAGGGAGGAACTGGAGAGGGAGGAACTGGAGAGACAGTAGTCGGTTTAGGCTCAGGCGTTTTAGAGTCGGCAAATAATTCACTTGTTTTGACACCGCTAAAAGTAAGTAATATCAGTCCCAAAGCACCGAATAAAATTTTTTGCCATAAAGGTATATTAGGCATAAAAAATCTTGTGGAATATACCTATGTATCAGCTTAATATTTAACTTTCATCAAGCTATTTAATATATACTAAATTCAATAGTATAAAGTTAAATTCCTGACTAAGCACTTATCCTAACATAATTCATACATACCATTCTCAAGAACAAGTGAGAATGTAAAAGGTAGATAGCAGAATGCAGAAAGCAGAAGAGAAAACCCATTCGTGAGTCCCTAAATCTCCCGAATACAAGGCGCCGTTGCCAAAATTTGCGCCTGTGTTTGCATCAGTTCAATATCTGATTGTAACCACTGACGAGGTGCTTGACACTGATGTGCCACTAATAGTCCCCATAATCCTTTGGGAGTCAAGACTGGTACAACTAGGTTGGCACGAACCTGCAATTGACGCAGAAAATCTCGGTGACAAGTAGCAATTGATTCTGATTCAATGTCAGGGATTGCCCGTACCCGTCCTGCCAAATACAGGGCAGCGTACTCATCATTAAAACAATCATCAGGTCCTGTTGAACCCAAGATAGAAAATTCATCAGAACTCAAAGCTTCAAATGTCACTTGTCCCTGCCACTGACAGTAAAAGTAATACAAAACCACGCGATCGACTTGAAGCGTTTCTCTGAGACGATTTGTCGTTTCTATGATTAACGCGTCTCGCTCCATTGTTCCGATCAAGCGTTCAAGTACTTTTTGCAAACCGCGATTACGATCCACTGTGAGACTATGGTTAAATTCTGGATTGAAATGATTTTGCACTGGTCTGCAATAACAATTAATTGACAATTTTTTCCATGCCATACAGGGCTGGTGATTCTCTTAACTTACCGTTATAAATTACTGACTCAACAAGATGACATAAATTCTTAAGAATCTATAGACCTCTTGCAAAAGTCGAATGAACCCCCCTCAATCCCCCCGTGAACGGGGGGAAGATTTAGTTCCCTCCCCGTTTACGCTTAGGGTTAGGGTGGGGTAAAAATATTTTTGCAAGAGGTCTTATGTGATGGAGGTATGACCATTTCGGCAGATTAAATTGAGCAGCTGAGTCGCAAAGCGACACGCTTGCGCGAACGCTAACGCTCTTAAGATGGAGACATTAGCAGGGTGAGCTCATCTTCCCCAATCCCTGATCCCCAATCCCTGATCCCTATTTTCTCCGTTAGTATCCGATTCTACCTGGGTAACATAACACTAACGAGAATGGAGAATGAGAAAGAAAAACACTTCTGTTAAAGAATAAATATAGCATTCCTAAATCATTCGCTCCAGACAAGATCCCCGACTTCACAGAAGAAGTCGGGGATCTGATTTCTCAATTTTCACAACTTCTATACGGATTGCTATATATGATTTTGAAAAAATTTTTTGAGTGTTAGTGAAAATGAATATACCAATAACAATCCCTTTTGTAGACCTGAATTTACAACATCTACCGATTCAAAATCAATTACAGCAGGCAATTCAAGCAGTATTAGAACAGGGAGATTTTGTTTTAGGAAAAACACTTTCTGATTTTGAAACAGCTTTTGCAGTTGCTTCTGGTACAAAATATGGAATTGGTGTTGCATCTGGAACTGATGCGATCGCTCTCGGTTTACAAGCTTGTAATATTGGTGCTGGCGATGAGGTAATTTTACCAGCGAATACTTTTATCGCAACACTAATTGGTGTGTTACGTACAGGGGCAAAACCAATTTTAGTAGATTGCGATCGCCATACAGCTTTAATTGATTTAGAGGCCGCAGCAAAAGCAATTACATCAAAAACAAAAGCTATTATTCCCGTACATCTTTATGGTCAAATGGTATCACCAAAACAGCTATTAGACTTAGCTGATACCTACAAAATCCTCATTTTTGAAGACGCTGCTCAAGCACATTTAGCTGAACGAGAAGGATATCGTGCTGGTTCAGTAGGTATAGCTGCTGCTTTTAGTTTTTATCCCAGCAAAAATTTAGGAGCATTTGGAGATGGCGGAATACTCTTAACGCGAGATCAAGAAGTAGCTGAAAAAATGGTAAGGTTGCGAAATTATGGTGCATCCCGCAAATATTTTCACACAGAAATCGGAACCAATAGCCGCTTAGATACCATCCAAGCTGCTGTGCTGCACCAAAAATTACCATATCTCCAAAATTGGAATCGCGATCGCTTTACCATTGCCCAACATTATGATGCAGAACTAGCATCCCTAGCGACAAAAGGTGTGATCCCTATCCAAAACTATAGTGGTGAAGGCCATGTGTACCACTTGTATGTGATTAGGGTTTGTGAATCTTGCGCTGTAGATCGTTGTGTCATTCAAGAACAACTTACAGCGATGGGAATTCAAACAGGAATTCATTACCCAATTCCTTGTCATTTGCAACCAGGATTCTCAAATATGGGCTATCAAATTGGTGATTTTCCTCAAGCAGAAATGCTAGCAAATCAAATCTTATCGTTACCAATTTATCCAGGTTTAAGCAACAGCCAAACTCAGAAAATTACGGATGCGATCGCCCATATTCTCACAGTTAATTCTCCCGACGAAAGTTTTATATTTGCTTAAAAAGTAGATGGGGGAGATTAAAAGGGGATGGAGAGGTTTCAAATGGTTCTTTAAAACAGTAAACAGTGAATAGTTATCACGGCGTATGGTGCGGGATTTAAACCCGATAAACACCTCATTCTTTACTGATAACTGATAATTGTTAACTGTTCTGTGTTCCCTTCTTCAATCACCAATGACAAAGGATAAAAATTTATGCTCAATCAACGTTTCTTTCAAAATAGAATTTCACAGAAGTTGCTGAGTTTAGCAATTATAAGTATTTTAGGACTGCTTTATGCGCCTCTATTACTACATTGGCTGGATGGTTGGTTGCATAAAAATATTAGTACAGAACACGAATATTTTAGTCACGGTATGATTGGTTTACCTTTTGCAGTATATATAGCTTGGCTCAAGCGTAAACTATGGCAAAGACTACCAGAATATCAGCATCCCTTGGGTGCTGTCTTATTATTAATAGGAGGATTTTTTTATATTAGTGGTATTAGCGAATGGGTTAATCTTTCCTTTCCTGCCATACTTGCAGGATTGTGCCTATGGTTCAAAGGTATTTCTGGCTTGAGTTTACAAAAGTTTCCTTTACTATTAGTTTTTCTGGCAACACCAACATCACTACCTTATCTAATTGCTCCTTATACCTTCCCTTTACAAAGTTTTATTGCTGGTACTGCGGGCTTTATTCTAAATCAGTTTGGGATGACAGTAACTGTTGATGAGATCAATATATATGTGGGAGGAAGAATTGTAGAAGTAGCTCCATACTGTGCAGGACTAAAAATGTTATTTACTACTCTTTATGTTGGCTTGATGCTACTTTATTGGACTGGTAATTTATTATCTCGCCGCAAGACAGTTTCATTTTTATTGATAGCAATGTTGATTAGTATTAGCGGCAATATTATTCGCAATACTTTGCTCACCTACTTTCATGGTACAGGTAACGAAGCAGCTTTCCATTGGCTACATGACAGTTGGGGTGGCGATATGTTTTCTGCTGTGATGCTTTTGCTATTGATACCGATACTGAATAATCTTGATAATTTCTTCTCTGAATCTGTTTAGAGATTCTATCTCCAAAATCTAGCTAAAATCACCCCTAATTGGATGCTGATAATTCCCAAGGTTGCACTACCAACCCAATAAAAAGCGGTTTTCGCCAAATTACCACTATTTAATAGGTTAATAGTATCTAGCCCATAAGTTGAGAAAGTTGTGTAGGCTCCTAAAAATCCTGTTGCTACCAATAAACGAGCTTCTGGAGAAATAATATCTGCTTTATACAAAGCTAGGGTAGCAAAGAATCCCATCAAAAAGCAGCCACTAAGATTAATCACAAATGTGCCATAGGGGAAACTTATACCAAAACGTTGGGTAAACCACACTGTTAAATAGTAGCGGCTCAAAGCGCCTGCGATAGCTCCTAAACTGATAGCGATCGCATCTCTGACAATCGGTTGTCGTAAAACTTGTAGTAGTAACATCATGCAGGCGATCGTTATAATCTTTAAAATATTAAGTAAAGTAAAAATAAATCTCACATATTAGAGTAAAAGTCAATGGTGCTATTTGGATTTGGTAAAAAATTAACCTTGCCTAGTTCCCAGGAAGCTTTGCCAGGACGGGCAGAATCGATGCAAGTAAATAACCATCACTGTGTGTTAGGTAATCCTATCCAACCTCCGTTTCCAGAAGGCATGGAAACGGCAGTTTTTGGGATGGGATGTTTTTGGGGTGCAGAACGTAAATTCTGGCAACTTCCTGGTGTTTATACTACCGCAGTTGGTTACGCTGCTGGTATCACTCCTAACCCTACCTATAAAGAAGTTTGTAGCGGCATGACTGGTCACAATGAAGTAGTGTTGGTTGTTTATGATCCCAAAGTGATTAGTTACACTGATTTACTCAAAACCTTTTGGGAAAATCATGATCCCACCCAAGGAATGCGTCAAGGTAACGATGTCGGTACACAGTATCGCTCTGGAATTTATGTATACTCTGAGGAACAAAAAAAGCTAGCTGAAGCTTCGCGGGATCAGTATCAAAAAGCCCTCAGTAGCGCAGATTACGGCAACATCACTACAGAAATCCTCAATGCGCCAGAATTTTACTACGCCGAAGACTACCATCAGCAATACTTGGATAAAAACCCTGGTGGCTATTGCGGTTTAGGAGGAACAAATGTAGCTTGTCCTGTGGGATTAGTTGAATCTTAAATTTCAATCGCAATCTTAAATGAGTTGTAAAAATTGAGAGAGCAAGATCTCCGATTTCTTAAATAAATCGGAGATCTTGTTGATAATCTCTTTTTTCAAAAAATTCAGACAAATTTGAGTTTATTGTCACGAAATTAGGTTACTAATCAACAAGTCTTAAGAAATACTTATAAGTCCTGAAAATATTTTATATTTAGATATTAATCAGCAAAAATAGCCGATATTAGGCTTTATTTTTATTTATTTTACTTACAAAAAATATTGCTCATTCTATATATAGTCTCTGAAAATTATTTTGTTGTTAAGAAGTATTTAGAAATTCTTATAAAAAAATGTTGCTACTACTTGAAGTAATTGTTAGAGTGTGTATTGGCAATAAGATTGGTAATCCTAGTAACAATAACAGGAGTAAGCTATGAGCCACATCCATTCTGCCGATCGCGTCAAGAGTTGATTTTCGGCTTTAGATTTTTAGTGCAATTCAAGAATTAACTTTGTCTTAGCCTGTACCGTGATGCAGAAAAGTTGTGAAGGTGATCCTATGGTTCAGGTGCAGTAAGACTAGAATTTGGAGGATAAAATCCATGAATATTCAAGGCAAGGTCGCTCTCATTACTGGAGCTTCCCGTGGTATTGGACGTGCCATTGCTCTAGAATTAGCGCAAAAAGGCATGACACGATTGATTTTAGTCGCTCGCGATCGCCAAAAGTTGGCAGAGGTCGCTCAAGAAATCGAAGCAATAGGTGCTCAAGCCATAATCATGGCGCTAGATTTAACGAAACCAACCTTTGTAAATGTTGCTGTTGCCCAACTTTGGCGTAGTTATGGCCCGATTCACTTGCTGGTAAATTGTGCAGGTGTAGCCTACCAAAACTCTTTTTTGCAATCGAAACTACCCCAAGTTCAAGAGGAACTTTCTCTCAATTTATTGGGGACTTATACCCTGACCCATATGATGGCCAGACGTATGGCAAATCGAGAAGAAGGAACAATAGTTAATGTCTCCAGCTTGATGGGGAAAGTCGCTGTACCGACAATGGCGACTTACTCAGCTACTAAGTTTGCGCTGTTAGGTTTTACCCAAGCTTTACGCCGCGAACTTGCTCAATACAAGATCCGAGTCATAGCATTACTACCAACTCTGACAGATACCGACATGGTGCGCGACTTAGAATTATTTCGGTGGATAATGCCAATGACTCCCGAACGAGTAGCTCAAGCATTTGTATGCGGATTACAAAAAGACTCATCAGAAATTTTGGTTGGATGGCAAAGCTATCTAGCAGTTTGGTGTCAGCGTTTTGCTCCTTGGTTGCTAGAGAAGATTTTACAAATGTCAACGCCCAAAATTCAAGGTTCAAGAAAACAAAAAGCTGAAAAGCAAAATATATTGAGGTTGAGTGTAAATAAGCTTAAACTCCTTCCAGACAAGGAATTTTGAGCATAATTATTCTATGCAACTTCATAGGAATTGGTATTAGGCATTATATCAAGTTCGTTTGATTACTTATAATTCCCTTTGAACCCCACCCCGGTTTTGTCTAACGCCAAAACCGCCCCTAAGCGCCTGCGCTTAGGGGATTAAGGGGTGGGGTACAATGACTGTGGAAAGTATAACTAATTATCCGAACTTGATGTTACATATTTGCAGGATTATGATTCTAAGCAAGTAGTTTATCAAGTTTGAATTAAGGGTTTTTCGATCACTGTAATAAATGCCAACATTCCTTAGCGATCGCCCAATCTTCTTGAGTTTGGATCACTAAAACACGAACACTAGAATCTACTGTTGCAATATCTTGGTCTTTGGGTGAACCTTGATTTTTGGTTTCATCAAGTTTTAGTCCCAAAAATGCAAAAGCTTCACATGCAGCAGTTCGTGTTAGAGAATGATTTTCTCCAATTCCACCAGTAAATACAATCGCGTCTAATCCAGAGAGTGTAGCCAACATTGAACCGATGTGCGATCGCAATCTATGAATGTACATATCAAAGGCTAACTGAGCGCGGGTATCACCTTCACTAATAGCTGTTTGGATGGCTCGCATATCAGCAGAGATACCCGAAATACCTTTCAAACCAGAGTCGTGATTGAGAATATCATCTAATTTGTCGGCATCTATACCTTGCTGACGTAGAAGATAAATTAAAATACCAGGATCGAGAGAACCACATCGAGTCCCCATCATTAATCCGTCTAAGGGCGTAAATCCCATCGTGGTGTCAATACTTTTGCTATTTTTAATTGCTGTCAAAGAGCAACCATTACCTAAATGACATGTAATCAGGCGCAAGGAATTTAAGTCTTTACCTAATAATTGTGCTGCTCGTTTGCTACAGTATTGGTGACTAATTCCGTGAAAACCGTAACGACGAATATTTTCTTGCTCGTACCATGCATATGGACCAGGGTAAACAGCCGCAGGTAGAGGAATTTGGCTATGAAAGCCTGTATCAAATACTGCAATTTGAGGAGCATCAGGAAATACTTTTTCAGCTGCTATTATTCCCTCCAGATTGGCTGGATTGTGAATTGGAGCAAAACTTGCTAAACGTCTGATGGCTACTTTGACTTCTTGTGTCACCACAGTTGGCTGATGGTATTCCTGGCCACCATGTACTACCCGATGACCGATTACATCAATTTCCTCAGCTTCTTTGATCACCTTTGTTTTACCTTCAAGGAGAGTCTGCAATAAATGCTCAGTTGCAGATGCATGAGAATCAGCTTGAATGTTTTCATTTAAAACTGTGTTATTAGCAGTTTTGACTTCGAGTTCAGCAAATCCTTGATGATGAGTCCAATCTACACTAGCTTTCCAAAGCGGGTGTGGTGGATGCTGTGGTAAGCGATCGCCAACGATTTCATATAAACAACTTTTTTGACTACTCGACCCGGCGTTGAGTACTAAGATTTTCATAATTTGTCATTGGTCATTGGTCATTTGTTATTGGGAAGAGACTTGTTAAATAATTCTTCCGTGTCCCTCGTGTTCCTCTTCTCTTGTCCCCGTACTCTGTGAGAAGCCGCTTGCGCGTCTACGCGTAGCGTCTCCTCTGGAGAATCCCCAATTCCCTACGTCCCTGGTCGTGAGCGCAATTCTTCTGTCATGTAATTGCGATCGCCTAATACTTGCAGCATGGGGCCGTGAATATCAAATTTAACAATACTGACAGAGGTAGCTGGCATATCGATGCGATCGCGATAGCGTCCTAAATCAATGCTTAATAAATTGCAAAGTATAATCCGAATGGTGGCTTTGTGAGAAACTACTAAAACGTTACCTTCTGGGTATTTTTCCTGAATTTCTGCAATCACAAGAGAAGCACGGCTAGCAATCTGGATTGCTGTTTCTCCTCCTGTGGGTGGGTTCCAAGCTGGTTCGGCTAACCAATGCAGATAATCATCTAGATAGTACTGCTTGACAAAATCAGCGTTTTGACCTTCCCATTTGCCATAATTAATTTCTTTGAGTCCGTCCCGCAGTTCCATTTTCATGCCTATAGCGTCACACAATGGCTTCGCTGTGGCAATAGTTCGCTTTTTGGGACTGACATAAATTGCTGTCCAAGGTATGGAACTGTATGCTGCGGCGAATGCTTTAGCCATGAGTGTCCCTTCTGGTGTTAACTCCGGATCTAGTTCTCCACAGTATCCTCCTGTCTGGCTGTAAGTTGTTTCGCCATGTCGTAGCAAATATAATTTTAAAGCCATAAAATTTCTCCGATCACTCTTATAAGTTAATAGTGTTCCAGTCGTTGATAAAAATTTTTTTAGACTTAGTCTTTGCACCTGAGATATTGCGCCTAGCTCTGGCGATGTTCGCCCTGCGCGGTTATACAAACCAAATCCGCCAACGCGGATAACGGGAAATCAAGGAGCATCCCAAATACGCATCTCCAGAACTTTTAAAGAAAGTGTTCGATAATTTATCTGAAGATAGTAAACAATCGGCTTTAGAAGAACTTATTAATAATCTAGATTTGTGAACTACCTACACTAAACATCTCCAAAATAGTATATTTTGTGGTAAAAGAACGTCAATAGAAG